>JBQCEW010000053.1:0-4787 GCA_051959815.1 Solirubrobacterales bacterium | reverse complement strand
CGAGCCCGAGCAGGCATCTCACTCTCACGGCCCGAACTCTCCCGCTGGGTTGCCGCCGCTGGAGCTTTCGGCCGGAGCCGCTTCGGGGGCGGGTTCAGGCGCAGGTGGGGGTGCGTATTCGACCGCGCCACTGCTGGTCGCCGGTTCGCTGACGGCAGGTGCTGGTTCCGCGACGGCGGGTTGCGATTCGGCCTGGTGTTGCTTGTGGTCCGGAGCTGGATCGGGTTGCTGCTCCGGAGGCGACGTGACCGGTTCCGGTTCTGGTTCGTAGTCCACCGCGTCGACCAACTGGCGCCCCGGCCGCTCGACCTTGCGTTCGAGGGCAGCAGGCTTGGATTGATCGCCAAGCCCGAGTGGGGCCGGTACGAGTCCGCTGGCGACGCAGGCCGCGGCACCGCCAGCGGTGCCGATGCAAACAACTGCCACCTTGGCGAGCGCGGCGGCGCCCATCCCGCCCGCGCCGCTTCCGGAGGCAACCTGGGAGACCGCACCGCCCCCTCCGCCGCCGAAGCGAGCGGCGAGGTGGGCGACCGCGTCGTGTGCCCGTTCCAGCAGCGAGCGGCCGAGCGGCAGGCCCGGCGCCAGCGCCGCGGCGGCCGCGGGGGCGGCCCGGTAGGCACGGAGGGTCGCGCGGCAGTGGGCGCAAGCACGCAGGTGCTCCCGCAGCGCGGTTACCTCCTCGCCCTGTGCCTCGCCATCGCAGAAGGCGGAGAGCAGCGGCCGCAGCTCGGCGCAGCGACTACCGTCTTCGCTGCGCGAGACGAGGCTGCGGAAGCGCTCGCGCCCCTCGGCCAGGCAACGGTTGATTTTCGTGTGGCTGTAGCCGGTGATCTCGCCGATCTCGACGTAGGAGTAGCCCTCGGCGAGGAGGGTGAGGGCGCGCAGCTCCTGCGGCTTCAGGGCCTGCAGCGCCTCACGGCTGCGGGCGACGGCTTCCCGCCGCTCCACCTCCTCCGCCGGGCCGTCGGAGCTGGCGGGGAGGAGGGAGACCCAGTCCTCGCCCGCGTCCCCCGCTGCGGCGGGGCCGGAGAGGACCCTTTCGCGCTCGCTGCGAACCGCCAGCGCCTCGTGCCGGACCACCGTCTGCGTCCACTTGACCAGCTCGCGCGGGTTAGTGGTCGGTGCCCTGCGGAGGAGGATCTCCAGCGCCCGCTGCAGGGCATCGTCAGCATCGTCGTCGCACAGCGAGAACCGCCGTGCGGTTCTCCGCAAAGCCGCCTCATTTCGTGCGTAAGTTTCCACTGCCGCCCGTTTGAGACCGGCCGCGTCGCTGGCAATCTTCACCGCTTCAATTCCCCCTGCCGCTTTGGACTTCTGCATCGGACACTGCCAGCGTCAGGGATGAAGGTGGCTCGGCTCTCCCCCCTGCTGGACGTTTCTCGCAGTAGGGAAATGCGGAAAGTGCGGCCATGACCGGAAAAATGTCCAGCGGCCAGGCAGGGCGTTTGGAGTTCCGGCGCCGGGTAGGATCGCGCCATGAGCACCTGCGTAGTGACCGGCGGCGCCGGTTTCCTTGGGTCCCATCTCTGCGAGCGCCTGCTCCGCGACGGGCACCGGGTGATCTGCATCGACAACCTCGAGACCGGGTCGTTGGAGAACGTGGCGCACATCCGTGACGATGCGTTCGACTTCCGCAACATCGACATCACGGAGACGGTCGACGTTCCCGAGGAGGTCGACTTCGTCTACCACCTCGCTTCGCCGGCGAGTCCGATCGACTACCTGCGGCTGCCGCTGCACACGCTCAAGGTCGGCTCCTACGGGACCCACCACATGCTCGGCGTCGCCAAGTTCAAGCGCGCCCGCTTCCTGATCGCCTCGACCAGCGAGGTCTACGGCGACCCCGAGGTCCATCCCCAGACGGAGGACTATTGGGGCCACGTCAACCCGATCGGCCCGCGCGGCGTCTACGACGAGGCCAAGCGCTACGCCGAGGCGCTGACGATGGCCTACCACCGCCAGCAGGGCGTCGACACGGCGATTGTCCGCATCTTCAACACCTACGGGCCGCGGATGCGCGCCCACGACGGCCGCGCGATCCCCACCTTTCTGCGCCAGGCGCTGCAGGACCGCCCCCTGACCGTCTTCGGCGATGGCGGCCAGACGCGCAGCTTCTGTTACGTCGACGACCTGATCGACGGCATCGTCCGGCTCGCCGAATCCGACGTGCACACGCCGGTGAACATCGGCAACCCGGATGAGTTCACGCTGCTCGAACTGGCGAAGACGGTGATCGAGGTGACCGAGTCCCGCTCGGAGATCGTCCACGAGGCGCTGCCCACCGACGACCCGAAACAGCGCCGCCCTGACATCAGCCGCGCCCGCGACCTGCTCGGCTGGGAACCGACGGTCGCCCTCAACGAGGGCCTGCGCCGGACGATCGAGCAGTCCGGGATCGAGCGCCTCGTCGGCGCCGGCGACTGAGCACCCGGGGCCTCCGCCTCAATATCCTGCGGGAGATGACGATGACCGACGGCTCTGGGGCCCAGGAGGCCCATCGCACGATCGCGCCGCTCGTCGGGCCCGACGACGAGCGCGTCTTCACCGACTCCGGGATCGAGATCAAGCCCCTCTATGAGGAGGGGGACGTCGCCGACGGCCTCGAGGAGCGCCTCGGCGAGCCCGGCGCTCCGCCCTTCACCCGCGGCATCCACGAGCGGATGTACCGAGACCGGCTCTGGACGATGCGCCAGTACGCCGGCTTCGCCTCCCCGGAGGACACGAACGAGCGCTACCGCTACCTGATCGAGCACGGCTCGACCGGGCTCTCGATGGCCTTCGACCTGCCGACCCAGCTCGGCCGCGACTCCGACGACCCGCTCTGCCACGGCGAGGTCGGCCGCACCGGCGTCCCGATCGACACGATCGAGGACATGCGGATCTGCTTCGACCAGATCCCGCTCGACGGCGTCTCCACCTCGATGACGATCAACGCGCCGGCGGCGATCCTGCTGCTGCTCTACGAGCTGGTCGGCGAGGAGCAGGGGGTGCCCTCGGAGAAGCTGCGCGGCACGGTCCAGAACGACGTGCTGAAGGAGTACATGGCCCGCGGCAACTACATCTACCCGCCGGAGCCGACCATGCGGCTGACCACCGACATCTTCGAGTACTGCCGCGAGAACGTGCCGAAATGGAACACGATCTCGATCTCCGGGTACCACATCCGCGAGAAGGGCTGCTCGGCCGTGCAGGAGGTGGCGTTCACCCTCTCCAACGCGATCGCCTACGTCGAAGCGGCGCTGGAGCGGGGGCTGAAGATCGACGAGTTCGCGCCGCGTCTCGCCTTCTTCTTCAACGGCCACAACAACGTCTTCCAGGAGATCGCCAAGTTCCGCGCGGTGCGGCGGATGTGGGCGAAGATCGTCGGCGAGCGCTTCGGGGCGGAGAACCCGAAATCGCAGCAGATCCGCTTCCACACCCAGACCGGCGGCGTGACGCTGCAGGCCCAGCAGCCCGAGGTCAACATCATCCGCGTCGCCCTGCAGGGCTTCGCCGCCGTCTGCGGTGGCACCCAGTCGCTGCACACCAACGGCTTTGACGAGGCGCTGGCGCTGCCGACCGAGCGCTCGGCCCGAATCGCCCTGCGCACCCAGCAGGTGATCGCGTACGAGTCCGGCGCCGCCGACACCGTCGATCCCTTCGCCGGCTCCTACTTCGTCGAGTCGCTGACCGACGAGATCGAAGCCCGCTCCTGGGAGCTGATGGACAAGGTCGAAGAGCTGGGCGGCTCGGTCGAAGCCCTGGAGTTCATGCAGCGCGAGATCGAGGAGTCGGCGCTGAGCTACCACGAGCGCTACAAGAGCGGCCAGGACATCATCGTCGGGGTGAACAAATTCGTCACCGACCAGGTCGACGACGTCGACATCCTCAAGGTCGACCCCGAGTCCGAGCAGCGCCAGCTCGCCCGGCTCAAGGCCTTCAAGGAGAACCGTGACCAGGCCGAGGTCGAGGCCAAGCTCGAGTCCCTGCGCGACGTAGCCCGCGGCGACGGCAACCTCCTCCACCCGATCCGCGCCGCCCTCAAAGCCAACGCCTCGATCGGCGAGGTCTGCGGCGCCATGCGCGAAGTCTTCGGCGAATACAAGGGCGGAGCGTTCTTCTAAGCGACGAGTGAACGGTCGCTGTCATTCGTCCCTCGGGGGAGGAACCCAGTGGGAGCGGTTGAAGCCGAGGCCATGATCGAGGTCTCGCGGACGTTGATGAAGTCCGAGCCCGAGCTGGCGGAGTTGGTGCGCAGCGTCGAAGGGGTCGAGGTGACGATGGCCGAGAAGGGCTTCGGCACGCGGGTCGAGCTGCGCGCCTCGGAGAGCTCGGGCCTGGCCGAGGCCGACCTCGAAGCCGTGCTCGACCGGCTGGCGGAACCGCAGCGGCGGCCGTTCAGCTGAGCCGGAGACCTTTAATCCGGTCGACCACTTAAGATCGCTCTCGTATCGTGGAAACGCGAGGGGCCCGTTCCGGCGGGCCCTTCGTATTGTCTGGGGGCGCGCTGGCCGCGCCCTAAATAGAATGCCGCGGCCCGTCCCCTAGGCCCCTGAAGGGACGCCCGAGACCCATGCGCGAGAGAAACCCCGAAAGCCACGACGAAAAGCTCGCCTACCTGCGCGAACTGCGGGAGGCGGCGATCCACTCCGCCTCCGAGGCGGCGGTCGAGAAGCAGCACGCCAAGGGCAAGATGACCGCCCGCGAGCGGATCGAGAAGCTCTTCGACGAGGGATCGTTCGTCGAGCTCGACGAACTGGCTCGTCACCGGTCCACGAACTTCGGCCTCGAGAGCCGGCGGCCGTACG
>JBQCEW010000052.1:0-5564 GCA_051959815.1 Solirubrobacterales bacterium | reverse complement strand
AAATCGCCGACGAGCACCACAATCACCTGCCGGTGGTGGATGGCGACGGCCACCTGGTCGGAATGGTCACCAGGGCCGACGCGCTTGCCGCGCTGGTCGCCGACACGGAGTAGGCACGTGGAGCGGGCGAGCGCCCGAATCGACCACGACGCCGTGCGCGCCAACTGCGCCCGGCTGAAGGCGGAGCTGGGCGAGGCGGAGCTGTGCGCGGTGGTCAAGGCCGACGGCTACGGACACGGCGCCGACGTCTGCGCGACTGCCGCGCTGGCTGGGGGAGCGACCCGCCTTGCCGTGGCGACCGCGAGCGAGGCGGAGGAGATCGGCCGGCGCTTCCAGCACGTGCCCCTGTTGACGATGGGGGCGCTGATGGAGGAGGAGGTCGACGCGGTGATCTCGGCCGGCTCCGAGCTGGCGCTCTGGCGGGAGGACTTCCGGCGCCTTGTCGCCGAGAGGGCGCGTGCCCACGGACACCGGGCGCTGGTTCACGTCAAGTACGACAGCGGCATGGGGCGCCTCGGCAACCGCGACGCGCGCGAGGTGCTGGAGCTGACCCGCGCCTGCGCCGAGGACCCCGACCTCGAGCTGGCCGGCGTCTGGACCCACTTCGCCACTGCCGACGAACTCGACTCGGCCTACTTCGATGAGCAGCTGCGGCGCTTCGACGAGGTTGCCGCTGCGGTCAAAGCCGAGCACCCGGGCGTCCTCGTCCACGCCGCCAACAGCGCCGCCGTCCTCCGCGACCGCCGCTCCCACTACGACATGGCGCGCTGCGGCATCGCGATCTACGGCCTCGATCCCTTCCAGCGTGATCCCGCCGAGCAGGGGCTGCGGCCGGCGCTGACGCTGCGCTCGCACGTCGCCGACGTCAAGCGCTTTCCCGCCGGCGCCAGCGCCGGCTATGGGCAGAAGTGGAAGGCGCCGGTGGAGACCTGGGTAGGAGTGATCCCGCTTGGCTACGGCGATGGCGTCCGCCGCGCGCTGACCAACAACGCCGACGTGCTCGTCCGCGGCCGGCGCTACCCGCTCGTCGGCACCGTCTCGATGGACAACATCACGATCGACCTCGGCCCGGAGACGGAGGTGCGGCCCGGAGACGAGGCGGTTTTGATCGGTCGCCAGGGCGAGCAGCAGATTCTCGCCGAGGAGGTCGCCCAGCGGCTTGACACGATCAACTACGAGGTGACCTGCGCGATCTCCTCGCGGGTGCCGCGGAGACCAATATGAGCGCAATCGAGCGACTTGCGGCCGCCCCCGTCGTCGAGGCCACCCGCAATGCCCTGCGGGAGGAAGACTCCGCCTGGATCGTCGGCGGGGCGGTCCGCGATGCGGTGCTCGGCCGCGAGGTGTCCGATCTCGACCTAGCCGTCGCGGGCGATCCTGGCGCGTCGGCGCGGGCGATCGCGAAGGAGATCGGCGAGCACGCATTCGAGCTCTCGGCCGAGTTCGGCACCTGGCGGGTCGTCGCCAAGCGCCGCGGCTGGCAGATCGACGTAACCACCCTGCGCGGCGAGAGCATCGAGTCCGACCTCGCCGAGCGCGATTTCACGATCGGCGCCGTCGCCGTCCCGCTTGCGGGCGGCGAGCCGATCGATCCCTACGCTGGCTTGGTCGACCTCGCCGACAGGCGCCTGCGCGCGGTCGGCGAGAACAGCTTCCTCGACGACCCGCTGCGACTGCTGCGCGCAGCCCGTCTCGCTGCTGAGATGGAGCTGGAGATCGAGCCGCGAACGGTGGCACTGGCCCACAGCGCCGCCTCCCGCGCCGCCGACCCCGCCGGTGAGCGCCAGCTCGCCGAGCTGCGGCAGCTGATGGGCGGTCCCGATCCGCTGCGGGGGCTGCGCCTTCTCGGCGATCTCGACCTGACCGCGGTGGTCCTGCCCGAGGTGGAGGAGATGCGCGGGGTCGAGCAGGGCCCGAACCACCACCTCGACGTCTACGACCACACGATCGCGGTGCTGGAGCACACCCTCGAAGTCGAACGCGACCTCGACCGCTTCGCCGGCGATCGCGCCGCCGAGGTGGCGGCGCTGCTCGACGAGCCGCTGGCCGACGAGATGACGCGGCGCACCGCCCTGCGCTTCGGCGCACTCTTGCACGACATCGCCAAGCCCGCCACCCGGGCCGAACGCGACGGCTTCGTCGGCTTCCGCGGTCACGATCAGATGGGGGCGGAGATGATCGGCCGCATTTGCGGGCGGCTGCGCGCCAGTCGCAAGCTGACCCAGCACCTGCAGGGGCTGGCGTTGCACCACCTGCGGCTTGGCTTCCTGATCCCCGAGATGCCGCTGCCGGCGCGGCGCGTCCACGCCTATCTGACGGCGACCGAACCGGTTGCCGTCGATGTCACCCTGTTGACCGTCGCCGACCGCCTCTCCGCGCGTGGCAAAGGGCCGATCGCCAGCCCGGAGATGGTCGCCGCCCACCTCCAGCTCGCCCAGGAGATGATCGCCGCTGCCCTCGACTGGCGCCGCGAAGGACCGCCGGAGCCGCTGCTGCGGGGAGATGAGGTGGCAACCGAGCTGGGGATCGAGCCGGGCCCGGAGTTGGGCTCGGCGCTGGCCGAGCTGGAGGCGGCGCAGTATGCAGGCGAAGTAACCGACCGCGCCGGGGCCATCGAGCACCTGCGCCGTTAGATACGCTCCCAGCGCATGGCCAAAGAGGAAAAGATCGAAATGGAGGGGGAGATCACCGAGGCTCTCCCGAACACGATGTTCCGGGTCAAACTGGACAACGAACACGAAGTCCTCGGCCACATCTCCGGCAAGATGCGCCGCCACTACATCCGCATCCTCCCCGGCGACCGCGTGAAGATCGAGCTCTCGCCCTACGACCTCGATCGCGGCAGGATTACCTACCGCTACAAATAATCCGCCGGTCGCGGGTCCGCCAGCTCGGCCACCAGGGCGGACCAGGCGAAGTCCTTAGCTCCCAGCCCCTTGCCGTTGCGCGGGTCGTAGTACTCGCGCAGGCCTTCGCGGGCGCTGGCGGCGATTACGCCGTCGGTGAGCTGCTGCGCCTCCTGCGCGTAGCCGAGGCGGCGCAGGCCGAGCCAGATCATCCAGGCGGAGTTGACCCAGGTTGGGCCGCGCCAGTAGCGGCGGATCGGGCCGCGGTCGCCGCCGGGTTCGTAGCCTCGCTCCCCGACCGCGACCGAGGGCGGCGCGACCGGCGTCCAGAACTCATCAGCGTCGAGCAGGTGCTCCTCGACCAGTCGCCGCCCGATCTCCTCCGGCAGGTCGGGCAGCGCCAGCGGGGCCAGCGAGGCCCAGGTCTTGACGGGGACCCGGCCACCGGGCGTCGCCTCGTCGAAGAAGAGTCCCTGCCGCTCGTCCCAGAGCCGCTCGACCAGCGCCGGCGTCGCCGACGGCCGCCCCAAAGCCTGCAGCGAGAGCGACCACAGCGTGTTGGTCAGGACCTCGCAGAGGATCGGCTCGCCCGCCTCGCGGATCCGCCGCGCGTTCCAGTCGTAGCGGCGGTTGCGGTGGACCAGTAGCGGGAAGCCGATCCGGCCGTTCGAGCGCCGGCCCCAGACCGGTTCGAACTTCGGCGAGGCGTCGAGCCCCGACTCGTCGGGCTGGACGATCCAGAGCAGTCCGTCGCCCTCTAAATCGCGGTTGGCGGCGAGCCAATCGGCCTGCACGCCGATCCGCGGCTCCTCGCGCGGGTTGCCGACGGCGATCTGCCAGGCCCAGGCGAGCAGCGGCGGCTGGATCGACTCGGTCTGCTCGGAGCGCCGCGAACGCACGTTGTAGAAGAACAGCCGCAGGCCCGAGACATGGCTGCGCCAGAAGATCGTGTGCCCGATGAAGCCGTTCGGGCGCTGAGCCGCCAGCAGGCTCTCGAGCTCGGCCCGCGCCCGGGCAGGCTCGAAGCGCCGCCAGACGATCGCGGCGAAGCAGGAGTCCCAGTACCACTGCCAGGGATAGCGCCCAGGGCTCGGCTCGGTGTATTCGAAGCGCGTCCCGTTCCGGCGCCCCACCACCCAGTTCTGGCGCAGCACCCGCTCGGCCTCGGCGAGCGCCGCCTCGCGCGCGAGCCCTTCAGACATTCGTGCGGCGCATCTCGCGCAGCGCCAGCGATCCCAGCACTGCCAGCAACCCCGCCAACGCCAGCAGCCCCGGCCAGGTGTCTGACCAGGTGACGCCGCCGACGAAGCCCTGCCGCGCCGCTTCGACCACGTGGGTGACCGGGTTGATCCGGGCGACCTTTTCCAGCCACGGCTGTAGCAGCGCCAGCGGCGCGTAGGCGGGCGTGAGCAGGACCAGGCCCATCATCCCCGCCTGCATCAGCGGCGCCGCCGACTGGCTCTTGTAGTGGAGGGCCAGCATCGAGCCCCAGCAGGCGGCGACCGCGGCCATCGCGGCGACCATCAGATAACAGACGATGAGGCCGTCGAGGCCGGGCCATTCGACCCCGATGACGAACCCGATCGCGAGCACGAAGGTGGCGGGGACGAAGGAGCGGACGCTGGCGGCGAGGACATTGCCGCTCAGCAGGACCCAGCGTGGGGAGGGGGAGACGAGCAGCCGGTCCACCCATCCCTGCTCGTAATCGCGGGCGAGGTTCACCCCGGCGGCGGCGCCGGTGAAGCCGGCCCCCTGCAGCATGCTGACCGGAACGATGAAGCTCTCATACGAGCTGGTTTCGAAGCCGCTCAGGTGGATGAGCCCGCCGAAGACGCCGTTGAGGCCGAGGAAGAAGATCGTCGGCGCCAGCACGCCGGGGATCGCCGCCCCCGGCACCCGCACGAGCTCGTTCTTGGCCCGCACCATCATCGCCGCGAT
Source organism: Solirubrobacterales bacterium (assembly GCA_051959815.1). Classification (GTDB taxonomy): domain Bacteria; phylum Actinomycetota; class Thermoleophilia; order Solirubrobacterales; family 70-9; genus VAYN01. The sequence goes on along the minus strand of JBQCEW010000052.1, from coordinate 780 downwards.
CGTCGCCAGGTTGGCGCGCCAGGTCGGGTTCGCCGGCCGCGCAGTCGGGACCTCGATGGAGGCGGCCTCCATCAGCCCACCCGCAACCGGTGTCGGAGGGCGCGGGCGCTGAGGACGAGCCCGAGCAGGATGATGCCGGCGATCGCCGCGACCGCCTCCAGCGTCTGCTTTGCGTCGATCCCGGCGATGATCGGCTCCCGCACCCCTTCGACGATGAAGCTGAAGGGGTTGTATTCGGCGATCGTCTTCGCCGGCTCGATCATCAGCTCCTGGGGGAAGAAGGCGGAGGAGAGGAAGAGGACGACGAGGACGAGCGGAAAAAGCCCCTGGACGACGCTGGCGCTGCCGGTGCGCAGGGCGATTGCGGCGCCGATGCCGCCGACGGCGAGAGCGGAGGCGGTGATCAGCGCCATCGCCAGCAGCGCCCCTGGCACGCCGCCCTCGATGTGGGCGCCGAAGATCAGCCCGATGGCGAGGAACCAGATCGAGGCGAAGAGCCCGAGCGCCGCGGTCCCGGCCAGCCGCCCGAGGACGATCGCGAAGCGCGGGATCGGCGAGGCGAAGAGGCGGTCGGTGAAGCCCATCTCGATATCGACCGCGAAGGCGATGCCGCCGCTGTTGCCGGCGAGCATCATCGACTGCATCATCGAGCCGGCGAGCATGAACTGGAGGAAGCTCTGCACCGGCGGGAAGCCCGGCAGTTCGATCCCGGCCCCGGCGCCGCCGGTCTGGATCGCCAGCAGCAAGGTGGGAAAGACGACGATCGGCGAGATCAGTTGC
>JBQCEW010000051.1:0-3760 GCA_051959815.1 Solirubrobacterales bacterium | reverse complement strand
GATCGAGGGCATCTTCTTCTTCCTCGAGGCGATCTTTCTCGCCGTCTATATCTACGGCTGGAAGCGGCTGGGCGGTTGGGCGCACTTCTGGGCCGGGGTGCCGATGGTGGTCACGGGCATCGGCGGCGCCTTCTCGGTCGTCGCCGCCAACTCGTGGATGAACCAGCCGCAGGGCTTCACGCTCGACGCCGCCGGCAAGGTCACCGACGTCGAACCGCTGAAGGTGCTCTTCAACCCGGCGACCGGCTACGAGGTCCCGCACATGATCCTCGCCGGTTACATGGTGGTCGGGTTCCTCGTCGCCTCGATCTACGCGGTGGGGATGCTGAAGGGGCGGCGCGACCGCCTGCACCGACTGGGGCTGCTGATCCCGCTGACGATCGGACTGATCGCGACCCCGATCCAGCTCTTCGTCGGCGACACCGCGGCGCGCGCAGTCGCCGACAACCAGCCGGCCAAGTTTGCCGGGATGGAGTGCATCCAGGAAAGCGGGCCCCACCAGGCCGAGTACATCGGCGGCATCTGCACCTCCGACGGAGTCAAGGGGGCGATCCGGATACCGAACCTCGACTCCCTCCTGGTTGGCTTCAATTCCCACACCCATGTCACCGGGTTGAACGACATTCCCAAGGACGAACGGCCACCGGCCAACACGCTGCTGCACCTCGCCTTCGACACGATGGTCGGGATCGGGACGGCGCTGCTCCTGCTCGGGGCCTGGTTCGCGGTCGCCTGGTGGAAACGGCGAGACATCCCCCGCACGCCGTGGTTCCTGCGCCTCGTCGCGGTCAGCGGCGCCGCCGCGATCGTCGCCCTCTGGTGCGGCTGGATCGTCACCGAGGTGGGGCGGCAGCCGTGGATCGTCCAGGGCTATATGCGCACCTCCGAAGCGGTGACCAAGGCGGAGGGAATCTGGTTCACCTTCGCGCTCGTGCTGCTGCTGTACGCGGTGATCGGAACGATCGCGATCTTCGTCCTCCGCCTGATGTCGCGGCGCTGGCGGGAGGGCGGCGCCGATCCGGAGGCCGGCGCTCCTTACGCGCCGCCGGGGGAGGCGTACTCGCGATGAGCAAGGCGGATGTCGCGGCGGGGATCCTCTGGGTGGGCGCGACCTTCTACGCGCTCTTCGGTGGCGCCGACTTCGGCGGCGGCGTCTGGGATCTGATCGCAGGCGGGGCCGAGCGCGGCGAGCGGCCGCGGGCGCTGATCCAGCGCTCGCTCACCCCCGTCTGGGAGGCCAACCACGTCTGGCTGATCTTCGTCCTCGTCGTCCTCTGGACCGCTTTCCCGCAGGCTTTCAGCGCGATCTTCACGACGCTCTACGTGCCGCTCGCGCTCGCCGCTCTCGGGATCGTCCTGCGCGGCTGCGGCTTCGCCTTCCGCAAGGCGTTCGAAGGGCTGCAGGGGAGGCGTGCGGCCGGCGCCGCCTTCGCGATCTCCTCTCTCCTGACGCCGTTCTTCATGGGGACCGTGGTCGGCGCGATCGCCGCCGGCAACGTCCCCGCCGGCGGCAGCGGCGACGCCTTCTCGACCTGGTTGCAGCCGCTGCCGCTGCTGATCGGGGCGATGTTCGTCGCAAGCTGCGCCTACCTTGCCGCCGTCTTCCTCGTCGGCGACGCCCGGCGGGGTGGGGACGAGGAGATGGAGCGCTATTTCGAGCGCCGAGCGCTGGGGGCTGCCGTGGTCGCCGGCGCACTTGCCGCCGCCGGCCTCTTCGCGCTGCACAGCGAAGCGCGCTATGTCTTCGACCGCCTCACCAGCCAGGGCCTGCCGCTGGTGATCCTCTCCCTGCTCTGCGGGGCGGCGCTGCTCGGCGTTCTCCTGCGCGGTGGCCGTCGTCCCCTGCGCCCCTTCGCCGCCGGGGCCGTCATCGCCGTGATCTGGGGCTGGGGCATTGCCCAGTTCCCCTACCTGCTGCCGACCAGCCTCCGCATCGACCAGGCAGCCGCCCCCGACGCGACGATGACGATCGTCTTCATCGTCTTCGCTGCCGCTGCCGTCCTCGTCCTGCCCTCGCTGGCCCTCCTTTATGCGCTTGCGCAGCGAGAACTGCTGGAGTAGCAATCGGGTACGGCAGCTTTCTAAAACTGACCTAAATCGTCAGAGGAGTGACACTTCCTCTACCCATGAACTTGTCACCCTTGCACGACTTGACGCAATGGTTTGTTCCGGATACAAACCCCGCACAAATTCGTTCGACTGGACGAGGGAAGTCCAACTGAACGAATAAATCCCGAGGCGCCCCTTTTACGAGAAGACGCCCCGGGAAGACCAAACAATCGTCCGGCCAAGCCGGACTCAAGGAAGGAATTATTTCACATGCATAAGAAGCTCATGCTGGCCTGCATGGCGATCGCTGCTTTTGCCGCGTTCGTCGTCGCGCCTGCGGCCTCCGCCTCACCGGTTCTGACAGATCCGACGATTGAAGGCGCGAACAAAGCCGTTCCTGTCGGCACCTCGATCACAGGCGCGAACACAGGACCGACCTTCTTCAAAGGTGGCTTTGAAGTCGAATGTACGAATGACGACTTGGTCGGGACCCTGAAAGAAAACACGGGCACCAAGATCAAAGGCGAAATCCCTGTGGGTGGCGCTAGCTTCAAGGGCACCGAAGCCGGCGAAGACTGCAAGTCTTTCCTCGGTGCGACCAATGTCAAAGTGAACAGCAAACTGTGCTTGGAAACCGTCGCCGGCACCGACAACGTCACCACTACGGGGTGCGGTGCAAACGTTACATTCACCCTGGAAATTACAGGGACCGGTCCGTGCAAGTACAGCGCGGCTAGCATCAGTGGCACCTACAACACAAATGCTGATGCCACAGTTAACATCCCGAAAGGAATTGCCAAAAAGGAGGAAGGCGGGATCTTCTGCCCGGGCGAAGGCTTCCTCGAAATGGACTTTGACCTTTACACAACAGGTAAGGGGACACTTTCCATTTCGTAGCAGCCCCTGAATCAGGGATCAAAGTGAAAAGGGCCGCCATTGTTGGCGGCCCTTTTGTCGAAGTTGTCACACGCGCGCATCTTGACCTGGATGCATCTGATTGTAGATTTCGCCATCTTGGCTGATCTAGCAGGGGGGGAAGGGATGTTCAAAGCAGAGCGAGTAGTAGGGAATAAGGGCTGGCGTGGACTTGCTTTGGTTCTGCTGGCCACGATCTCGCTCTTCGTATCCTGGCTGTTGCCAGCGTCGGCAGGAGCAGCTTCCTGTCAAAACGAAGCGTTTCGTGTGGGACCCTCTGCGACTCTCCCGGACTGCCGCGCCTATGAGCTCGTCTCTCCTCCTGATACGAATGGGCGCCTCTTAGATGCCATCTCCACCTTTGGCTTTGGAGTCTCTTTTAACCTTTTTCCGACCGAACTTGCCTCTCCCAACCGCGACAGCATTGTCTATGAGACCTATCAGTCGCCCCTCCTTTCCCCCGGTGAACCCAACGGCAACTTCGACCTCTACGAGACGGTCCGCACGTCGAGCGGCTGGGCTACGATCCGACGGCTGACGCCCTCAGGCAAGCAGGCGGTGATTTTGAGACCCGGCGGCGTCTCCTCTGACCACACCTATACCTTTTTCCATGTCGCTCCAGTGTTCGGCAACCGGGTCGGCGGCAGTCTCGCTGGCGAAACTGGAGCCGACTACCTCGGTAACCCTGACGGTTCTTTCGAGCTGGTAGGCAAAGGCAGCAAGGGAGAAGAACCCCTCGCCCAAGGCGACTACCTCAGCCCCGGCGGCAAACATGTGATCTTTTCGACCGGCAAGG
>JBQCEW010000050.1:0-9128 GCA_051959815.1 Solirubrobacterales bacterium | reverse complement strand
TCGCCGCGCTTGCGGCCGACGGCAGGAGCGCCGAAGAGCCAGCCGACGACGTCATCCGGGCTGTAGAGACCTACGACCCGGTGCTCGCCGCTAAGGCAGCCGGAGCGATCCGTATGACCTTCGGCTCAGCTGACTCGGCCGCGGCGGACATGAGCGAGCAGAGCATAGTCTCGGCCCTGCTGGTGCTGATGATCGCCCGCAGCCGGCAGAAGCCCCTGATCGTCCATCTTCAGGACTTGCATTGGTGCAGCGCCGAAATGCTCTCGCTCCTGGAGCGCCTGCTGAGACAGCTGGCTCAGCTTCGCGCGGGGGGATCCGGGGAAGCAGGTGTGCTGTTCATCTTCGAGGGGCGGAATCGGGAGATCGGAAGGAGCCTCGACGAGGACTGGAGTTCGGCGCCTTTTGAGGCGTTTTTGTTGCGCAGCGAAAGCACCACAATCAGGTGTTCGTCGTTCACTCCCGATGACAGTCTCGCCTTTACGCAGCTTCTCTTCGAGAATCGCCACAACGCCCATCGCCTACTGGTCGATGACTTGATCGGGTTGCAGGAGGATTTGGTCACGCGGATTTGCCAGGCGGCCGGAGGAAACCCGTTCCACACGCTCGAACAAGTCCGGCTCCTAAGAGACCTGGGAGTGATCGGCCGGAATCCGAGAACCGGTTTGCTGTTCATAGTCCGACCGGCGCCGCCAGGGTCGACCCTGCCCGACTCGGTCTTTGCCGCGATCCAAGCGCGATGGCGCTACATGTGTGATCGCGCGCCGGAAATGGCGTTGCTGATCTGGGGCAGTGCCCTACTCGACGATCGCCTTGCGATGCCGCTCTTCAATCACCTCTGGCGCGAGCTCGCGCCAGAAGTGTCGATTCGAGACATCGATGCCACCGACATGCTGTGGACCAGTGATGGCACGGCGCACGAGATGTCCTTTTGCCATGAGAACTACTTCGAATCGATACGCCGGTTCACCGTTTCAGATGCAGATCGTCAGCGGGTGGTCGCGGCTTACGTCGGTTGGTTCGCCAATCTCAACAAGCCCAGCCCGGCAGAGCGGTTTGGCTGGGCGCGAGCGATTTTGGAGCTGCCCGACCCCGACCGTGCCAGGGCCAAAGAGCTACTTGCCAAGGGGCTGGAAGAAGCCGGGGATTCTGGCGACCCGCGCCTTACGCGTCGGATCCGGGCCTTCTTTCTGGATCTCGTTTGGGACATGGACGAACAATCCCCGCTCGAGCTGGCCGAGTTCGGGGGTCGTTGCAATGAGGAGGCCAACCTGTGCCGCGCCCTGCTCGGAGTCGACTTGGGCCAGGCGGCAAAGCGCATTGAGCGGGTACGCAGGCGCATCGAGGAGCGCCTCAAAGCCTTCGGAGGCCAGCTTCAGGCAGAGGATCGGAATGCTCTCCTGAAGCGGCACCTTGCGGTGGAAGCCCTGGAGGCTCAACTGCTCTTCAACAATCGCCGTCCCGCCGAGGCGGCGGATATCGCCGGGCGCGTGGTCGCGAGCGTGCGAGCCCAGAAGGCTCGCTCATCCGAGGCAGCCGATTGGGCGCCGCTTGAGATGGAGGCCCTCTACACGCAGTCGGTCGCGCAGGCCATCTCGGGCGAGTTCGCTCCAGCGGTGTTGTCGTCGGCAGATGCCGCTGAAATCGCCGACACTTCGGACGCGCCTCTCTCGCGCAAGGTGCTCAGCACCTACGGCACGATTCTCATCCCCAAGGACCCGAGCCTGGGAGAGTCCATCCTTCGCGACTGCCTGACCAGGTGGGAGGACGACGGGACGAGCGATGCGGCTCTCGTCCACGTTCACCTCGCTGCAGTCCTCGCGTTCCAGGCCCACAAGCTTCCGCACGATTCTGTAGAGCGTCTGGCCAAACTCAACGAAGCCCGCGACCGGACTGCCCGGGTGCACGATTCCTGTCGGCGGCTGGGTATGTATTCCGACGCTGGCGCAGCCGCCCTGATGCGCGGGGTCGTCTCGGCCCTCTCGGGTGAGGAGGACGCTGCGGCGTGGTTCGCACAAGGCGTCGCCGCTGCCGCCAAGGGGCGACAGATGGAGACCCTGTGGCGTTCGCACCTCAACCTCGCGACGGCTCTTTACCACAAGGAGGGTCGCGTCAGCTCGACGGTCCGTGACCACGCGCTCGCCGCGCTGGAGATCATCGAGGACACCCTCAGCGTATATTCGGAACCCGAGCGTTCGCCGCGCTTCGAGATGGTTCGCCCTGGAATGGCGATAGCTGCCTGGATGATGTTGGCAATCGGGGACGCTCGCGGCCGCATGCTCCTGGAGCGCTACCCGACATTGAGAAGTCACTTCACCGACCCGGAGGAGGGGGTGCTCGCTGCCTATGACGGTGGGCTCCGCTACTACCAGTGGTTACGAGTCGACGACGTCGACTACGTTCTCTATTAGAGGGCTAGCCGCCGCCGACTGCCATTCGCAAAACTCCGAGGTGGCGAAGACGGACGCCGAGAGGTCGACGATCACCTCCTCTGCCACGACGGCTCGGCGGCGGGCCAACCACATCGCGTTTTCCTCGAGTTCTCGGTGGCTGTCAACGAGATAGATGAATGGCGTCGGCTCATGGATAGTCCAGTTCGGCACGAGCAGCGGCAGCCATAGATACTCCGAGCCGTTGCTCCTTTGCGTGTAATCCCGGACGGTCCCACGAATGCCCTGCCATCGTGCTTCGAGCGATTCCAGTGCGATCGACTGGTCTGCGCTCCGGGACAGGTCAAGGACGGTAAACGGCGCCGTCTGAAGCTGTGGGTTAGTGGCGAGCAGGTGGTCTATGGACTCGTCGAAGTACTTGCCGAGGTCGACCCGATACTTGCCTCCCCACTTCGCCCAGAACGCGGCCTCTGCCGCTTCGACCCGCGCGTACCGGATCACACCGGATCGATTTCGCCAGTGATAGGCAAGGGAGTCGGCGCACATATAATTGCGCAGCCCATGGCTGACTGCCCGCAGGCAGTGGTCGAGGTCGAGGTTATGGTTGTAGAGCCGATCGTCGAGAGGACCGAGCTGCTCAAGTACCCGCCTCGTCATTGCCACCGTCGCTCCGGTGACCATCTGCACATCGCGAGACCGGCTGCAAAGCGGGTGGTTCTCTGGCATGTGACGGAAGATGTGGGGCTTGGAAGACAGGCCGAAGGCCAAGCCAACGCTTTGGGTGCGGCCGGTCGTCGGGTATACGAGCTTGGAGCCGACGATCCCAAGATCGCTGCCGCCTTGCTCGATCGCCTTAACCATCCCGCCGATGCAGTTGGGGTCGAGGACGAGGTCACTGTTCAACTGGACGAGGATCTCGCCGCTTGCCACCTCGAACGCCCGGTTCACCGCCCCTGCGTTGCCGAGGTTCGTCTCATTGCGGAGGCAGACCACCTCATCGGCGCGAGGGATCTCCGGTACGACGTCCAGAACCGGCTCCGTCGATCCATCGTCGACGATGATCACCTGTGCGCGCTCGGGCAGCGCCGCGACCAGCGACTCGAAGAATGCATCCAAGTGCGGCATGCCGTTGAAGAGCGGCACGATCACGCTGACCGTTGGCATCGCCGATAATCCCTAGTTATCCCCTGCAGTCATCGCAGGCATACTAATCTTTCCCAAGAACGGATGCCCTCGTATCGACATCGAGATCCTTCACAAGGACTCTACGACGAGGCCTACTTCAAGCACCTTGGCGACAGGGTTCGTCGTTCGGTGGAAGTGGTCGTTCCCGAGATAGTCAGCAGCTTCGAACCCTCTTCGGCAGTGGACCTTGGCTGCGGAGATGGGCAATGGACCATCGGTCTCGCAAGAAGAGGCGTGCGAACCGTCGGCGTTGACAGCGCTGAAATCGACCGCGATGGCCACCATCTCGCCACCTTCTTAAGGCGGGACCTGACGGCGATGGACTCCGGCTGCCTCGACCGCAGCGACATCTGCCTGTGCTTCGAGGTCGCGGAGCACCTTCCTCAAGGAGCTGCGGACCCACTAGTGGCCCTTATCTCGAGCACCTCTGACATAGTGTTGTTTTCCGCCGCCGTGCCCGGCCAGGGCGGTACGGGTCACTTGAACGAGCAGCCGCACAGCTATTGGATCGATCGCTTCACCATCCATGGCTTCTCGCCGGACCAAACTTGGCGGAATCGCTTTAGCCAGTGCTCGTCCGTGTCTCCTTGGTATCGAGGAAACATGATCGTCTTTAGGCGTTGAGCAGCGGGCTACCGGAACTGTGAGCGCTAGAAGCGTGCCCTCTAATAAGGGGGCAACCTCCGGTGCCATCGATCTTCGATCACCACATGATCGATGCGGACATCCTCTGCATAGGCAAAGAGCTCGCTGCTGCGGTTAATGAAACCCCGCCCGGGATAGTTCAACGAGGTGTTGCAGAGAACACCGAAACCGGTCTCAGCGCGAAACGCTTGAAGCAGTTCACGCAGGCGGGCTGGGCCGTCGGGGGCGACGCTCTGGATCCGAGCGGTGCCATCGACGTGGGTGATGGCGGGCAGCCGGTTGGTCGTGACGTCAGTGAAGAAAAGCATGTGGGGATCGACGATCGGCGGATCGAACCAGCGTGGCAGCTCCTCCTCTAGGCAGCAAGGAGCCACTGGTCGGTAGCGCTCGCGCCGCTTGATCCGGTTGAGGAGATCGCGGCTCTCAGCCTTTAGCGGGCTCGCCAATAGCGAGCGGTGGCCCAGAGCCCGTGGGCCGATCTCACAGCGACCGTCAACCCAGGCAACGATGTCTCCGGCGGCGAGAGCGGCGGCGACCCCCGTCAACTCCAGTGGCCGCTCTTCCCAGCGCTTCGAGTCCGGCACACAGTCGCACTCGAAGTGGGCGCCAGCGTAGACGCTCCAGTCGAGCCGGCACTCGCCACCGAGATGCACGATGGCATCGATCGCGGTGCCGAGGGCCGAGCCAGAGTCGTTGGTGCAAGGCGGCACGAAGACTTCGCCGAAGAGGCCGCTGTCGAGCCAGCGCCGGTTCCAGTCGCAGTTGAGGCCACAGCCGCCGGATATCAACAGCGGTAGACCGGGCGGTAGCCACTGGCTAGCGGCCTCGGCGAACCGGGCAAAGATGCCATCGGTGATCAGCGCCGCGGCGCGGGAAACGGCGGGATCCTCGACGCCAGCATCGCAGAGGGAGAGATGGGCTAGCGAAGCCTTGTCGAAGGGGTATAGGTTTGGCATCTCCAACAGTGCTTTGACGGCAGCCCGTTCTTCAGTGCCGACTTCGCCATCGCCGTAGGCGGCCAAAGCCATCAACTTGCCGGCATCCTCATCGCGTGGGTTTCGCCCCTGGCGGGGAAAGTTCGGGTCGGCAAGAGCAAAAAGGGCGCTATAGCGGCCGCCGGGCTGTTCGAGAACCACCGTCCGCTCGATCTGCCGGCCGTGGTCACGCCAGTGGTAGAGCCCCCCCAGAACCCCCTCCCAGACAAGGATCGCGCACTCATCCAACGGTGCCGACGGGGCCATGCCGGCAGCCATGAAGAGGTGGGAGCGCTCGTGTGACGAGGAGAACAACGTCACCTCACGTCCCAGCGCACGACCGGGGCGGGCTTCAACCGCGTCGAGGCCCAGGTAGCCGCTGGCGATGCCGCGGTAAAAGCCGGGCAGGTGCTTATGCCAACCACCGATCGCGAGCACGTCCGGAGTGCCGTCGGCAAGTTCCAGCGCCGTCATGAGCAATTGTGCCGTGACCGGGCTATGACGCTCAAACGAGTCCTTCTCGGCTTCAAGCAGGAAGCGCAGTCTGCCGTCTTCGACCAGCGCCACGGCGCCATCATGGCCTGGCTTGAAACTGAGCACTCGCATTAGCTTGCTCGCAACGCCTCAACCTCGCCCAGGCCAATGGCAGCCAATGGCAGCCCGACGGGTGCGGGCTGGCCCATCAAGCCGGTCTTGCCGCGAATGACCTCGCTGTGGAAATCCATGCGTTCACATCACGGTATGGATCTATTCGGATTGCCTCCGGCGTCGCATGTTCCACTAGCACGATCCCACTGGATTAAGGGCGGCGAGATGGTCCCGCTACGCAAGCGATCAAGGGCGATCGAAGATGGCTCTCTACCTCGGACACTTCCCGCTGGCCAAGAGCTTCTTGCTCCCGAAGTCATGGTGTCTCGTCTGGGCGCTTCTTCCCGCCGTGTCTTCTCGCTGCTTGGCCCACCCGAGCTCAGTCAATTCCCAAAAGCAACCCCGTCCCTGGCCGGTCTGAAGCCAGCCGCGGCGCACGAGACGGGCGCGGACCTTGCCTACCCGCGGCTGCCAACGCGGCGGGCCGCTCGGCAGGGGTTCGAGGTCGCGGGCGCTATGGCGGTCGGCCATCGCCTGCTCAAGGGCGGCGATGATCTCGCTGCGTGTCGCTCGGCCGCCGCGCTCGGCCAGCGCTTGGAGGATCGGCTGCTCGTAGGCAGCGAGGTCTAGGAGCGGCGGCTCTGGTGCCTGGCGGGCGATCACTCGATCGCCTCTGACGAGCGCCTTCAGGCGTGCCCGCTCGTCGGGGTCGCGGCTCATCAGGTGGGTGTAGACGCGGAGGGTGAAGGTGGGGTCGGTGTGGCCGATCTGGCGCATTAGGGAGATCGGGTCCTCGCCGCAGGCGATCAGGACCGAGGCGAAGGTGTGGCGCAGCTTGTGGGTGGTGAGGCCCTTCGGCAGCGGGACGAGGCCACGGCTGACCAGGAGCTCGTCGGCGCGCTTGAAGGTCGGCGCGAGGATGCGACTTCGCAGGTTCTCGGGATCGCGGCTGGCGCCGGTTTCGCTCGGGAAGACGAGGTCTTCGGGGCCGGCGGGATGGGCGGCTGCTTTGTGCGAAGCGAGGAGGTCGCGCAGGAGGGGCAGCATCTTGATCTCGCGCAGCCCCGCGTCGGTCTTCGAGCGGCCGATGAATAGCCGGCCGCCGGCGAGGTCGACATCGCGCCAGCGCAGGCCGCAGAGCTCATGCGCACGCGGCCCGGCGAAGACGAGCGTCGCCACGATCGCCTCGCGCTCGCCGCAGCGCTGCCGTACGTCGCGGTCAAGCCCCGCGGCGGCCTCCAGCAGCGCCTCGATCTGGGCGGCGGTGTCGAGGTGGACCGGCGCCGCTCGCCGCTCGCGCAGACGCCGCCGCCTGCCGACCGCGGCGTTGTGGCTGACGTAGCCGTATTCGAGGGCGATCGAGAGCACCCACTGCAGGAAGCTGATCGTGCGGTTGATCGACTGCGGCGAGAGGGGGCGCAGGATCTGGCCGTGGAGGTTCCGCTTCGGGCGGCCCCGCTCGATCGCCGCGGCGCGGCTCTCGGACTCGGTGACCTTGAACTGGCGGTACTCCTCGACCGCCTCGATGTCGATCTCTGGCAGCGCCCACTCGCCGAAGAAAGGCAGGAGGTGGGAGAGCATCCGTTCCTCGTGCTTCGTCGTCCCCTCCGCGACCTGGCCCCGCCGGGAGTCGACGAGATCGCGGGTGAAGGGGCCGAAGAGCGGCACCGTTCCCGCCCCGCCCGCACCCTCGTGGCGCCCCTTCTTCTTCCGGCTCGGCGGCACCCAGACCCCGCGCCGCACGTCGACGAGGACGTTCTCCAGCTCCTCTTCGGCCGAGCGCTGATCCCAGCCGTCAAGCTCGGAGCCGAGGGTCACGTAGCGGCGCTCGCCGTAGGCCCAGAAGCGCAGCGCGAAGCTGCGCCCGCTCTTCCACTCGCGCACCTTGACTTCGCCTTTGGCCCTACCGGCCATCGCCTGCCTCCTGGCCCTCCGGCGACCGGGCGGCAGGGGCAACGAGAGGCCCCCGGGGGATTAGCCTCTCGGTTGCGCCGGCTCGCTCGGCGCCGGGTCGGGGGGCGTTGCCGCGCCGCCCCGGCCGTCTTCTTGCTTGCCCGACGACGATAGCTCTGCGCCGCCCAGGAAGCGAGTCGGTTCGACAATCGCCGCGCATCGCCGCCGATCCCGGTGCGGCCGGCCGACTGGCGAGCCCGTCTATGCGCTCGGCCACCTCGTCGGGATCGAAGCGAAGCCGGGGGCGCCTGCCCGACCCGAGCCGCCTCGCTCCGAGCGCCTCGGCGTTGTCATAGACCCAGCGGCGCGAGACGCTGAAGAGCTCGGCGACCTCAGCGGCGGAGAGCATCTTCTTCCGCGCCCTTGCGGCCTCTGGCGCGGGCGACTCCGCGGCGAGCAACTGCGCCAGGTGGCAGGCAAGCGCCTCGATCGACTCGGGCGCGAGCCGGATCTCCGTGGCGCGCGAGGGCGAGCTATGGCCAGCTCCGGTTGAGCTCACTCGTGTCCCGCGTCCTTGTCCTTCGACTCGACCCCGAGCCAGTCGACCGCCCGCCCGGGGTCGCGCAGCTCGCGGAAGATCGACGCGAAGGGGCCGCGGGCGCGCAGGTCATCCAGCAGGCAGATCGAGATCCTGGGACCGCGAGCGCTGGCAAGCTGCGGGTGGGAGCCGAGCAGCGCGAGGGTGCTGCTGCGGCGGCGCTCCAGCGCACGCCGCGAGGCTCCGGCAAGGACGCAGTGGACCTTCGGGAAGCGCGGGTAGCGCTCTTTCCAGATCGCCTCGCTACCCGGTCCTTTGGCGCGATGAAGCTCCGCGTAGCGGGCAAGCTCGGCGACCAGGCGGTCGACCGTGAGCGTCGCCCGGTCGAGCTCGAGGAAGCGCTGCTCGAGCGCAAGGCGCCCGCCCTCTCCCCGCAGGTAGGTCAGAACCGCGTCGGCGAAGAGGGTGCGCCGCCGTCGGCCGCGGCCGCGCGAGAGCGGGTGGGCCACCTCATGGCGCCAGGAGAGCGGACCGCACTCGTCGTCCCGCTCGCGCGCCGCCCGCAGGAAGGCGATGCCGACCTCGTTGACGGCGAGGGTGTGTGCCTGCAGTTGGCCGGCGACTTCGGCTGCCCGCAGCGGCCTCGGCTTTCCCTCGAGCGCATGCGAGCTCTGCGCCAGCCGCACCCCCTCCTCGGTCGCAAACCAAAGCCGCTGGCCCGAATGCGGCGGGCGGGTGAAGGCGACGAGCCCGGTGCGGTGCAGTCGGACCAAGACCTGCTGCGCCCAGCGGGGGTGGTTGTCCGGCAGGTGAATCTCGCGGACCTGCTCGGTGGTGAGGACGCGGTGCTGGGCGAGGGAGGCGACGCCTTCGCCGCCAGGCTGCATGTACTGCCGGATTTCCACGGCAACCGCTCGC
>JBQCEW010000049.1:0-5241 GCA_051959815.1 Solirubrobacterales bacterium | reverse complement strand
CTGGAGAAGCTGCCCGGACTGCTCGACCGCGTCGACGCCTGGATCGAGAGCGGCGTCCTGAACGGAGCGCAGCCCAACGCCGCCGACTTCCAGATCGCCCCCAGCATCGGCCTGATGATGACCCTCGACGACCTCCGCCCGGCGATCGAGAACCGGCCCGCCGGGGCTCTGGCCAGGCGGATCGTCCCGAACTACCCGGGACGGATGCCGGCAGTCTTCCCGGCGGAGTGGCTGGCGCCGCTTTCGGCGAAGTAGTCCAAGAGCAGCATCGTCGCCAGGGCAGCTCCGACGATGACGGCGGCAGCGAGACCGAAGCTGAAAGCGATCTCAGCCGGGGAAGAGTTGTTCTTCCAGCTGCTTGCCAGCACGAACCCCTGGAAGAGCAGGCCGCCGACGGCGCCCGCCGCCAGCCCCGACCAGAAGTGACGGGGACGCCAGCAACTGCCGACCAGCGCCCCCAAGATGGCGCCAGCCGCCGCGATCGCCACCAGCTCGAGTTCGGCCTTTTCCTTGAATTCGAGGCGATCGTGTGGAATGTAGGCGGGCAGGGCCCAGACAAGGCCTCCGACACCGCCCGCGAGGGCGCCCGCCATAAGCCCCTTGCGCCAGGCGCGCTCCACCTTGTCCTGGAGCACCCGGTAGGCCAGCCAGACGGCGAGGGCAAGGCCGACGAGAGCCACCGTTCCCGCTCGTCGCAGGACCTCGGCGACAACGTGTTCCGCGATTTCGCCCGCTTCTTCGCCGTTCTGGTCATCAGGGGTTTGGATGAGCTTTTCCAGCAGGAAGCGCCCGACCGCTGCGACGGCGCCGGCGATCAGCATGCCCTCCAGGAGGACCCGCGGTCCCAAGGTCGGGGACGGCGGGGGCGGGGGCGGCTCGGGCGACAGCGGCTCCTTATCTGGGAGCAACTCGTCCAGGGCGCTCATCAGGCGGTTGACGTCGTAGCGCCAGCGGCCGTCGCTCATTTCCAGCGCGTTGCGACGGGTCAGCGGCCGCAGCTCGGCCGGCAGGTCCTCCGGCCGCGGCATCTGCGCGCCGCCGACGAGCACGGGGATCGGCGTCACGTCGTTGCGGCGCAGCGCGTTTCCGACCTCGAGCCGGACGAAGTCCTCGGGATCGTCCAGCCGCCGCCTCCCGGTTCCGTCCTCGGCCGTCGCCCAATGTGGGCCCATGACGATGATCAGCGCCAGGCAGCCGGAGACTACCTCTGTGATGCGGTCGACGAAGTCGACGCCGGGTGCCAGCTCGAGGTCCATGAAGACGTTCTCCTCGCCGAAGCGGGCGACCATCGCGTCGTAGATGCGCCCCGCGTGGGCGCCCGTCTCCTCGCGCCGGTAACAGATGAAAACCTTCTGAACCCCCGCCTGGGCCGGCGGTTCCGCGACCGAGCTCATGCTTACCCTCGCGCCTTCTTGTCCGCCTCCTCGCGGTGCGCCGCCCAGGCCGCGTGCTCCTGCGAGACCAGGCTCTCCACCCGCTCGGCCAGCAGCGCTTCCGGCTCCTTGGCGGTGGCGTAGAGGCCGGCGTGGGCGAGGAAGAGGAAGCGCTCGTGCTTGAGCCGCTCGCAGGTAGCCCGGTAGGTGGTCCAGTTCTGCTGGTACTGCTGGAGCTGCTGCAAACCCTCCAAGACGACGATCAGCGCGCCGCCGCCGCCCGCCACCCAGACCGGGGCCGAGACGCTGGCGGCAAAGGGGATCGCGGCGGCGGTGACGAGCTGGCAGATCTTCAGGCGTTTGAACCAATGCTGGTTGTACTGGCTCTTGCGGTCATACCACTCGATCTGTTCCTCCAGCCGCGCCTGCGCGGGAGAGTCAGGCAGCGCAGCAGGCGCCTCCCGGACCTCGGGTTCTCTCACTACCTCGCTGAGGGACTTCTCCACGACCGATCTCCCCTTGAGGGGTCTAACGACCGGCAGGGGTTCCTGTCAAGGACAGCTAAGTATTTAAATCCACTCGTTCCCCCGCAGGCAAAGCGGCGAGCGCGTCGGCGAGCCTGATGCCGTTTGGCAGCGTCAGCTCCGGGTCGAGCTCGAGCAGAGGGACGAGGACGAAGCGGCGGGCCGTGACCTCGCGGTGGGGCAGGGTGAGGCGGTCGGTGCCGAGCTCTAGGTCGCCGAGCAGGAGCAGGTCGACGTCGAGGGGGCGGGGGCTGTGGCGGGGCAGGTCGAACTGGCGGCCGCGCTCGGCCTCGACGCGCTTGCAGGCGTCGAGGAGATCTTCGGGCTCCAGCTCGGTGCGGATGCGGACGGCGGCGTTGAGGAAGTCGGGCTGGTCGAGGATCTCGCCGACCGGCTCGGTGACGTAGGTGGAGGAGACGGCGTCGACCTCGATCCCCTCCGCTTCCAGCAGCTCGATCGCGGCGCCCAGGTGGCCGGCGGAGTCGCCGACGTTGGAGCCGAGGCCGAGGTAGCCGGTCCGCTGCTCGGGCACGCTAGCCCTCGGGTTCGTCTTCTTCTTCGACCGCGCGCTCCTGGGTGACCTCGACGGCGATCTCCTGGATCGCCAGCGGCAGCGGCGGCTCCGGCTTGGCGGCGCGGACGCGGACCGATTCGCAGCCGTATTGCTGCATCAGCCGCTCCCCCACCACCTGCGCCAGGCGCTCCAGCGTTTTGTAGCTGCGCTCGGTCGCGGCGAGGGCGACGATGTCGCAGGCCTGGCCGTAGTCGATCGTGTCCTCGAGGCGGTCGGTCAGCATCGCGTCGCAGTCAGGCACGTCGAAGGAGATGTCGAACTCGAGCCGCTGCCCCACCTCCTGCTCGGCTTCCGAGACGCCGTGGTGGGTGTAGATCGAGAGCCCGCGCAGCTCGATTTCCGCGCTCGACTCGATGCCGTTGTCGTGCGACTCCATGGCGGGGACGCTACCCGAGTATCGCCGCCGCCACCGTCAGCGCCTGGCGCGCCTCGGCGACGTCGTGGACGCGCAGCACCTCGGCCCCCTCGGCGGCGGCGAGGACGGAGGAGGCGATCGTGCCGCCGAGCCGCTGGTCGGCGGGCGAGCCGTCGATCCTGCCGATGAAGCTCTTGCGGGAGGTACCGATCACCAGCGGCCGTCCCAGCTCGCGCAGCTCGGAGAGCCGGCGCAGCAGCTCCAGATTGTGGGCGGCGGTCTTGCCGAAGCCGATGCCGGGATCGAGCCAGACGCGCTCCTCGTCGATGCCGGCCACGACGGCGGCTTCGAGCCGCTCAGCGAGGAAGGCCTTCACCTCATTGACTACGTCCTCGTAGCGCGGGTCCTCCTGCATCGTCCGCGGCTCGCCGAGCATGTGCATGAGGACGACGGTGACGCCGCGCTCGGCGCAGAGCCCCGCCATCTCCGCGTCGCCGCGCAGAGCGGTGACGTCGTTGACGATCTCGGCGCCGGCGTCGAGCGCCGCCGCGGCCACGGCGGCCTTGGAGGTGTCGACGGAGATACGGGGCGGCGAACCTGAAAGTCCCCGAATAACGGGGACGACGCGCCGCAGCTCCTCCTCGGCGGAGACGGGGTCCGCCCCCGGCCGCGTCGATTCGCCGCCGACGTCGAGGATCTCCGCTCCCGCCTCGGCCAGCTCAAGCCCATGCGCGATCGCCGCCTCCGGATCGAGGTAGAGGCCCCCGTCGGAGAACGAGTCCGGCGTCACGTTGACGACGCCCATGAGCTGGGTCATGAGGACTCCGTTAGGAGGCGTCGCCGCCGGCGAGGCCGGGGCGAGGACGAGGCACGGGCCGGGCGCCCTCGCGCTGGGGGCGTTCGGCGGTCGGCGCCGGCGGGGCGGGCTGGCTCGGCTCCTCCTCGTCGGCGAAGACCTCCTCTGCCGGCTTGCCGTCGAGCAGGGCGACGAACTGCTCGGCGTCGATCGTCTCCCGCTCGAGCAGGAGCTTGGAGATGCGCTCGAGCTCGTCGCGTCGTTCGCTCAGCAGGCTCTTTGCCGTCTGGTGCGCGCTCTCGACGATGCGGCGGATCTCGTCGTCGATCTCGCGGGCGATCTCGTCGGAGTAGTCGGGCTCGGCGCTGAACTCGCGGCCGAGGAACGGCTGGCCGCGGTCGTGACCGAAGACGCGGGGGCCGAGGCGCTCGGACATGCCGAAGCGCATCACCATCTGCTTCGCCGTCTCGGTCACCTTTTCGAGGTCGTTGGAGGCGCCGGTGGTGATCTCGCCGAAGACGATCTCCTCGGCGGCGCGGCCGCCCAGGGTCATCGCCATCGTGTCGGTCAGCTCGGCGCGGGTGGTGAGGAACTTGTCCTCGGTCGGCAGGCTGATCGTGTAGCCGAGCGCCTGACCGCGGCTGATGATCGAGATCTTGTGGACGGGGTCGGTGTGCTCCAGAAGCTGCCCGACGATCGCGTGGCCGACCTCGTGGTAGGCGGTGACGAGCCGCTCCTTCTCGCTCATCACGCGGGTCTTCTTCTCGGGGCCGGCGATCACGCGCATGATCCCCTCCTCGAGCTCCTGCATCGTGATCTCGCGCTTGCCCGAGCGGGCGGTCAAGAGCGCCGCCTCGTTGATCAGGTTGGCGAGGTCGGCGCCGGTGAAACCGGGGGTCTGGCCGGCCAGCGTGTCGAGGTCGATTTCGCGCCCCAGCGGCTTGCCGCGGGTGTGGACCTCGAGGATCTTCTTGCGGCCCTTGCGGTCGGGGCGGTCGACGACGACCTGACGGTCGAAGCGGCCGGGCCGCAACAGCGCCGGGTCGAGGATGTCGGGCCGGTTGGTGGCCGCGATCAAGATGATGTTGTCCTTCATTTCGAAGCCGTCCATCTCGACGAGAAGCTGGTTCAGCGTCTGCTCGCGCTCGTCGTGGCCGCCGCCCATGCCGGCGCCGCGGTGGCGGCCGACGGCGTCGATCTCGTCCATGAAGATGATGCAGGGCGAGTTCTGCTTCGCCTGCTCGAAGAGGTCGCGGACGCGGCTGGCGCCGACGCCGACGAACATCTCGACGAAGTCGGAGCCGGAGATCGAGAAGAAGGGGACACCCGCCTCGCCGGCGACGGCGCGGGCGAGCAGGGTCTTGCCGGTCCCGGGCGGTCCATATAAGAGGACGCCCTTGGGGATCCGCGCGCCGAGCGCCTGGAACTTCTTTGGGTTCTCGAGGAATTCCTTGATCTCCTCGAGCTCTTGGACGGCCTCGTCGACCCCGGCGACGTCGCGGAAGGTGATTTTCGGCGCATCGACCGACATCCGCTTCGCTTTCGATTTGCCGAAGTTCATTACGCGGCTTCCCCCGCCCTGCATCTGGTTCATCAGGAAGATCCAGAAGCCGAAGAAG
>JBQCEW010000048.1:0-5537 GCA_051959815.1 Solirubrobacterales bacterium | reverse complement strand
AACAAGCAGGACACCGAGTCCGCCCACGGCGAACCGCTCGGCGAGGACGAGGTGAAGCTGACCAAGCAGGCCTACGGCTGGCCCGAGGACGCCCACTTCCTCGTCCCCGACGGCGTCCGCGAGCACTTCGACGAGGTGATCGGCAAGCGCGGCGCCGAGCTGCACCGCGAGTGGGTCGACACCTTCGAGAGCTACAAGCAGGACGAGCCCGAGAAGGCGGCCCAGCTGGAGATGATGCAGCGGCGCGGCCTGCCCGAGGGCTGGGACCGCGACCTGCCCTCCTTCGAGGCCGACGAAGAGAAGGGGCTCGCGACCCGCAAGGCCTCGAACAAGGTCCAGAACGCGATCGCCGAGCGCGTGCCGTGGCTGCTCGCCGGCTCCTGCGACCTCACCGACTCGACCTCGGTCCGGCTCAGCGACTCCGACCAGTACGAGCCGGGCAGCTACGACGGCCGCCAGGTCCACTTCGGGATCCGCGAACACGCCGCCGCCGCGGCCTGCAGCGGAATGTCAACCGCGAAGCTGCGCCCGCTCTGGTCGACCTACCTCACCTTCTCCGACTACGGCCGCGCGGCGATCCGCCTCTCGGCGCTGATGGAGCTGCCGGTGATTCACCTCTTCACCCACGACTCGATCGGCCTCGGCGAGGACGGGCCGACGCACCAGCCGATCGAGCAGCTGATGGCCTTGCGGGCGATGCCGCACCTCGATGTGATCCGCCCTGCGGACGCCAACGAGGTCGTCGAGGCCTGGCGGATCGCCCTCGACCGCACCCACTGCCCGGTCGCGCTGGTGATGACCCGGCAGACGGTGCCGGTCTTCGACCGCTCCAAGTACGCCTCGGCCGAGGGCGTGCAGCGCGGTGGCTACGTCCTCGCCGACCCCGAGGACGGCGACCCGGAGCTGATCCTGATCGCCACCGGCAGCGAGGTCCAGCTCGCCATCGGCGCCCACGAGCAGCTTAAGGACGACGGCATCCGCAGCCGCGTCGTCAGCCTCCCCTGCTGGGAGATCTTCGAGAAGCAGGACGAGAACTACCGCAACGAGGTGCTGCCGCCGGAGATCGGTGCCCGGGTGGCGATCGAGGAGGGCTCGACGCTCGGCTGGGAGCGGTACGTCGGTAGGGAGGGCGCGATCATGGGTATGTCTACCTTTGGACAGTCGGCGCCGTTCAAGGACGTCGAGGCCGAGTTCGGGTTCACCGTCGACAACGTCGCCAAGGTGGCCCGCGAGGTCGCCGAGCGCGCGACCGCAAACCAACCGACCTGAGGAGGCGCTCGATGAAGCCCACCCAGCGACTGCACGATCTGGGCCAGAGCCTCTGGCTCGACAACATCACCCGGCCGATGCTGCGCGAAGGGGTGCTTGAGGGCTACATTCGCGACCTCTCGGTCACCGGCCTCACCTCCAACCCGACGATCTTCGACAAGGCGATCGGAGCCGGCGACGCCTACGACGAGCAGATCGCCGAGATGGCGCCGAAGGCGGCCGCCGGCGAAGGCGTGGGAGCCAACGAGAACGAGAAGATCTTCTTCGAGCTGGCGCTGGCCGACCTGCGCGACGCCTGCGACCTCTTCGCCGATGTGCACCGGCGCACTGCGGGGGTCGACGGCTTCTGCTCGCTCGAGGTCTCCCCGCTGATCGCCGACGACGCGGGGGCGACGATCGAGGAGGCGAAGGCGCTCCACGCCAAGGGCGAGCGGCCGAACCTCTACATCAAGATCCCCGGCACTCAGGCCGGACGCGAGGCGATCGAGGAGTCGATCTTCGCCGGGATCCCGATCAACGTCACCCTGCTCTTCGACGACAAGCAGTACCTCGGTGCCGCCGACGCCTACATGCGCGGGATCGAGCGGCGGATCGAGGCCGGGCTCGACCCGAATGTCCCCTCCGTCGCCTCCATCTTCATGAGCCGCTGGGATGTCGCCGTCGGCAAGGAGGTGCCCGAGCACCTCGTCAACCGGCTCGGGATCGCGATCGGCGGCCGCGCCTTCCGCGCTTACAACGAGCTGCTGGAGTCGGACCGTATGCGGCGCCTGATGAACGAGGGCGCGCGGCCGCAGCGCCTGCTTTGGGCCAGCACCGGGACCAAGGACCCCGACGCCTCCGACACCCTCTACATCGAGGCCTTCGCCTCCCCCTTCACGGTCAACACGATGCCCGAGCCGACCCTGAAGGCCTTCGCCGACCACGGCCAGGTCACCGACCTCTTCCCCAACGACGGCGGCAACTGCGAGCAGGTCCTCGCCGAGTTCACCGAGGCCGGCATCGACGTCGCCGCCCTCGCCACCCGCCTCCAGGAGGAGGGCAAAGAGAGCTTCAACAAGTCCTGGGAAGACATGCTGGAGACGATCGGCTCGAAGAGCGGCGTCACGGCCCGATAGCGGGTGAGTTAGGGAACTTCAGAGCCTGGTAGGGCGTTAGTGACATTGCCTTGTAGGTGACATTTGCCACCTACCTTGATCCCAAAACCCTTTTCCTTGCAGGCATAAGCCCGCTAAGGCTCTCGCTTATGAGGCGTGGGTACTCAACATACCCGCCTGTTTTCAGAATTACACCTTGACGGGATGTCTCACGAGGTAGAGGCTCACCGCAAAATTTCGTTCGACTGAACGAAGCCTCGGATACCTCCAGTCCGTTTCCGAGGAACTACTAGTCCGGTAGAGCCGGGCGTCTAGGAAGGAATCTCAGATGAATAAGAAGCTTATGATGGCCTGTACGGCGGTCGCTGCGTTCGTCGCGTTGATTGTTGTGCCTACTGCCTCAGCCGCAATGCTGACAGAGGTGACAAACACCATGGTAGTCGATACCGTGCCAGCGGGAACCTGGGTTACGGGCAAAACCACAGCCCCGTCGAAATTCACAGCAAGCGGTTTCAATGTCGAATGTAGTAATGGCGAATTGAACGGCAAAGTGACGCAGAACGCCGAAGGTGAAGCCAAGGGCGAAATCGCGGTGGGTGGCGCTACGTTCACCGGTACCGGCACCAGTGGCGATTGCACATCGGCGCTCGGATCAACCAAGGTGACGGTCAACAGCAAACTCTGCCTGGCGGCTAGCAAAAGCGCTGACACCGTAAGCATCACCGGTTGCGGCGCCAATGTCACATTTACGCTAGAAATCACAGGAACCGGTCCCTGCAAGTACAGCACCGCCAGTGTCGGTGGTACCTTGATGACAACCAAAAGCCCAGTCACCGTGTCGGAACAGGAAGCCAAAAAGGAGGAAGGCGGCATCTTCTGCCCGTCCTCCGGCAAGCTGGACATCGAATTGGACCTCTACACAACAGGCGGAACCCAGATCCTGTTCTGGTCGTAGGCGGTTCCTAAGAGATCGCAACATCTGTAGAGACCGTCATCTGGCGGTCTCTACTTTCGAGTTGGGCGGGGTGATGGCGACAAACATGCGAACCTTCAGGGATGGACCCCCATGTCTCCATGTTCTCACTGCTGGAAGTGCCGGTCTGGGGCGGGCTGAAAGCCCATTTCAAAAAGGTCCGCGGTACGCACCTGCGCGAGATCTTCGCTTCTGATCTGGAGCGGGGGGAGCGGTTGGTTGCCGAGGGGGCTGGGCTCTATCTCGACTTCTCGAAGAACCGGATCACCGATGAGACGGTGATGCTGCTGGGGGCGCTCGCCGAGGAGCGTGGGGTATTCGAGCGGCGGGAAGCGATGTTCCGGGGGGAGCACATCAACGTCTCCGAGGACCGGGCGGTGCTGCACGTGGCGCTGCGGATGCCGCGGGGGCGGTCGCTGGTTGTCGATGGGGTGGACGTGGTCAAGGAGGTCCATGGGGTCCTCGACCGGATGGCGGACTTCTGCGAGCGGGTGCGGTCGGGGGAGTGGCGGGGGCATACCGGCAAGGCGATCCGCAACGTCGTCAACATCGGCATCGGCGGCTCGGACCTCGGGCCGGTGATGGCTTACGAGGCGCTGCGTTACTACAGCCGTCGCGAGATGACCTTCCGCTTCGTCTCCAACGTCGACGGCACCGACTTCGCCGAGTCGACGCTGGACCTCGACCCCGAGGAGACGCTCTTCGTCATCTCCTCGAAGACCTTCACGACGCTGGAGACGATGACCAACGCGCGGACCGCGCGCGAGTGGGCGCTGGCCGGGCTGGGGGGCGACGAGGCCGCGGTGGCCAAGCACTTCGTCGCCGTCTCGACCAACGCCGAGGAGGTCGGGAAGTTCGGCATCGACACCGACAACATGTTCGGCTTCTGGGAGTGGGTGGGGGGCCGCTATTCGATGGACTCGGCGATTGGGCTCTCGACGATGCTGGTGATCGGGCCGGCTCACTTCGAGGAGATGCTGGCAGGTTTCCACGCGATGGACGAGCACTTCCTTACTGCCCCCGCGGCCGAGAACCTGCCGCTGCTTATGGGGCTGCTCGCGGTCTGGTACTCCGACTTCTTCGGCGCCGAAACGTGCGCGGTCCTTCCCTACGACCAGTACCTGCATCGCTTCCCCGCCTACCTGCAGCAGCTGACGATGGAGTCGAACGGCAAGCACGTCACCCTCGACGGCGCCCGCGTCGACTACGACACCGGCCAGATCTACTGGGGCGAGCCCGGGACGAACGGCCAGCACAGCTTCTACCAACTCATTCACCAGGGGACGCGGCTGATCCCCTGCGACTTCATCGGCTTCGCCAACTCGCTCAACCCGCTTGGCAACCACCACGACCTGCTGATGTCGAACGTCTTCGCCCAGGGCGAAGCGCTCGCCTTCGGCAAAACGGCGGAGCAGGTGCGGGCGGAGGGGACGCCGGAGGAGGTCGTGCCACACCGGGTGATGGAGGGCAACCGCCCCTCGAACACGATCCTCGCCGAGCGACTGACGCCGGCGACGCTGGGCTCGCTTGTCGCCCTCTACGAGCACAGCGTCTTCACCCAGGGAGCGATCTGGGGGATCGACTCCTTCGACCAGTGGGGGGTGGAGCTGGGCAAGGTGCTGGCGAAGGCGATCATCCCCGAGCTCGAGACCGACGGGGAGCCGGAGCTTCGCCACGACAGCTCGACCAACGTGCTGATCCGCCGCTACCGCTCCATGCGGCGATAGCCTCACTCCCATGTCGCCCCTCGACGCGCTCCCGCTGGCGGAGTCCTCGTCGAACCTGCTCGCCGCGCGCCAGCAGATGGGCTTCACCCTCGGCTTCCATATCGTCCTCTCCTGCATCGGGATCGCCCTGCCGGCGACGATCCTCATCGCCCACTACATAGGCCTGAAGAAGGGCGACGCCGACGCGATCGAGCTCGCCAAGCGCTGGTCGAAAGCGATGGCGGTCACCTTCGCCGTCGGCGCCGTTACCGGCACCGTCCTCACCTTCGAGTTCGGCCTGCTCTGGCCCTACTTCGAGGAACGCTTTGGTGCTGCCTTCGGGGTCGCATTCGCGATCGAGGGCATCTTCTTCTTCCTCGAGGCGATCTTTCTCGCCGTCTATATCTACGGCTGGAAGCGGCTGGGCGGTTGGGCGCACTTCTGGGCCGGGGTGCCGATGGTGGTCACGGGCATCGGCGGCGCCTTCTCGGTCGT
>JBQCEW010000047.1:0-3028 GCA_051959815.1 Solirubrobacterales bacterium | reverse complement strand
ACTCGACCGGCTGGGTGCGGATGGAGTACCTGGTGCCGGCGCGCGGGCTGATCGGCTTCCGCACCGAGTTCCTCACCGTCACCCGCGGCAGCGGCCTCCTGCACCATGTCTTCGACCGCTGGGAGCCGTGGGCAGGCGAGCTGCGCACGCGGCAGACCGGCTCCCTCGTCTCCGACCGCCGCGGCCAGACCGCCGGCTACTCCCTACAGAGCCTCCAAGATCGGGGCAAGCTCTTCATTGGCTCCGGCGAGGAGGTCTACGAAGGGATGATCATCGGCGAAAACTCGCGCTCCGAGGACCTCGACGTCAACCCGACCAAGGCCAAACAGCAGACCAATATGCGCGCGGCCAGCGCCGACGTGCTGGTGCGCCTGGCGCCGCCGACCCGCCTCTCCCTGGAAGCCGCGATCGAGTTCGTGCGCGAGGACGAGTGCGTCGAAATCACCCCGGAGGAGATCCGCCTGCGCAAGGTCGAGCTGGACAAACTCAAGCGCCTGAAGGCGTCGAAGCAACGCGACAAAGCCCCGGCGCGCTAGAAGGCGATCGACTCCGGAGCGCGCTGGCGGAGCAGCCGCGCGACCCGTGCAATTACCTCGTCCGGTTCTCGTTCCAGCCGCGGACCCGTCACCCGCGTCATCGCAATCCCGGCCAGCAGCAGGTCCTCCTGCCGCTTGCGGTCCCACTCGAACGCCGCCCGCGTCCCATGCGTCTCGAAGACGTCGAGTTCGACCGCGAACCGGAATTCCGGCCAGTAGCAGTCGAGCTCGAACCCCTCGACGACGAAGTTCGTCCGCGGCTGCGGCAGCCCAGCCTCGAGCACGAGTTCGAGGAACCGCTTCTCCAGCCCGGAGCGCGTGAAGGACGAGGGCTTGTAGAGCGCGATCGCTCGTCGTAGTCGCGTGTGCCCTTGATGTCCCACGGTCCGGTCGAGGAGATCTTCAACCGCCCGCAGATCGAACAGCCCCAGGTCTTCGCTCCGCTCGACCATCTTCTCCAGCCAGTCGAAGCGGACAGTCGCAGCGAGGTCCAGCAGCGTGCGGGGTAGGGCCGTAACGGGGATGCCCTCTCGCAGCGCTCGATCCTCAGGCGCGAGAGAGCGAGCTTCGTGGAGTCGGAGAGGTGGCCTGCGCTTGCGGTGGAGCGGAGTGCTTACAGAAGCAGGTAAGGGAGAGGTCTTCGTGAGGTCCCAGAGCCACGCAGCCGAAACGTGGCTCAGGAGGGCGTGGGGACCACAGGCGAGAACAGCTGCCAGGCAGTGGCCGTGGAACGAGAGGTTCGTGTGGCCGACGGCGAAGACGCCTCGGTAGAGGCGATGCAGGCGACCCGCGCTCACTGCGCGATGAACAGCGGTCTGCGAGTAGCCAAGCGGCCCGGTCAGCTGTCGGATCGAGACAACTCCATGCTGCCGTCCCGCGAGATCCGCCAGGTCTCCATCCCCAGCCAGGGAGTGCTCCGGTCTTTTCTTCCGCATACCGGATGAAATGACCGGAGCACCCTCGACTCTCCCCCTACCCAGCCTGTTTTTCGTCCTGCGAAGCGCTCTGAGCGTAAAAAAGCCGCCGGCCCAGGGGCCGGCGGCTTTACGCAGCGCTTCGTGTCAAGCTAGACCGTTGCGGCAGCCTGCTCGGACTGGCTCTGCTCGGAGGCCGTGGCGGCCGGGTCGGGTGCGGCGGTTTCCTGGCGCGGGAGCAGCACTTCTTTGGCGATGACCAGGCGCTGGATCTGGCTGGTCCCCTCGTAGAGCTGCATGATCTTCGCGTCGCGCATCAGTTTCTCCACCGGGTACTCCTTGATGAAGCCGTAGCCGCCGTAGACCTGGACGGCGTCGGTCGTGACCTCCATCGCCGAGTCGGCGGCGAAGCGCTTGGCCATCGAGGAGACCTTGCTGTTGCGGATGCCCTGGTCGAGCAGGAAAGCGGAGTTCCAGACCAGCAGGCGGGCCGCCTCGACCTTGGTCGCCATGTCGGCGATCATGAACTGAATCGCCTGGTGCATCGCGATCGGGACCCCGAACTGGATCCTTTCTTTGGAGTAGTCGGTCGCGTACTCGAGGGCGGCGCGGGCGATCCCGACGGCCATCGCCGAGACCCCGGGGCGGGTCCGGTCGAGGGTCATCATCGCCAGTTTGAAGCCCTTGTTTTCCTCGGCCAGCAGGTTCTCGGCCGGGATCTCAACTTCGTCGAAGGAGATGGTCGCGGTGTTGGAGGCCCGCTGCCCCATCTTGTCCTCCTTCTTGTCAACGGTGACCCCGGGGAGGTCGGCGTCGACGACGAAGGCGCTGATGCCGCGGTGACCGGCCTCAGGGTCGGTCTTGGCGAAGACCGTGAAGTAGTCGGCGTAGGTGCCGTTGGTGATGAAGCACTTGGAGCCGTTGATGACGTACTTGTCGCCTTTCTTGACGGCGCGGGTCTTCATCCCCGAGACGTCGGAGCCGGCGTCCGGCTCGGTGAGGCCGAAGGAGGCGAGCTTGGGCGCTTCGGTGAGCATCCCCAGGTACTTCTTTTTCGTCTCCTCGGAGCCGCCGAGGGTGACCGGCGCGGAGGCGAGGCCGTTGGCCATCAGCGAGGTGCCGATCCCGGAGCAGCCCCAGCCGACCTCCTCCTCGATCAGGCAGCCGGAGAGGTAGTCGAGGCCGGGACCGCCGTAGGCCTCGGGGACGTGGGTGTTCATCAACCCGACCTCCCAGGCCTTGTTGATGACCTCCTGCGGCCAGGTGCCGTCCTTGTCGTACTCCCAGGCGACCGGGCGCATCTCTTTCTCGGCAAAGCTGCGAGCCAGCTCGCGCAGGTCTTTCTGCTCGTCGGTGAGGGTGAAATCGACCACCGGTCGGTGCTCCTTTTCTTCGCGGTTCTGTTGAAGTCTGCGGGAGCGCCGCCGGGAGGCTGGCGTTCCACCGATTGACTGGTCAGTCAACCGGTCTTCGAGGATAGCGGACGGCACGGCCCGAGAGGGAGAATCCGAGGCCGCACGGGCTTGGGACGAAGCGCTTTACCCTTGTTCCGATGGACCTCCCGCTGGCCCTCTCGGC
>JBQCEW010000046.1:0-9649 GCA_051959815.1 Solirubrobacterales bacterium | reverse complement strand
ACTATGCCCTGCTCGAAGTGCAGGCGCGGCGCCTCGACCGCGGCCGCCACCGGGTAGCCCTGCTCGACGGTCCGCCCCACCGTCTGCAGGAACGCCGAGCGGATTCGGTTGGAGCCGGCGCTGCCGAGCGCGAGAACAATCTCGCCGTCGCGCAGCACCACCGTCGGCGCCATCATCGAGGGCACCCGGCGGCCGGGTGCGATCAGGTGGAACCCGGCCGGGTTGAGGTCCTCCTCGCCGAGCATGTTGTTGAGGATCACCCCCGTTCCCGGCACCAGGACCCCCGAGCCGGAGCCGTTCGAGCAGGTGACGCTGGCGCAGGCACCCGTCGCGTCCAGCACCGAGATGTGGGTGGTCGAGCCGAGCAGGTCGGCGGCGGCGAGGTCGAGGCCGGTCGGGTCGAGGAAGCCGACCTCCATCCCTTCCTCGTAGAGGGACTCGGCGAAGGCAAGGTCGCGGCGGTCGTTGGCCGCTTCCATCGCCGCCACAAGCTGCTCGGGGCCGCTGCTGGGGCCGAGGCGCTCGAGCAGGCCGAGGCAGTAGGAGATCAGGATCCCGCCTGAGGACGGCGGCGGGTTGGTGAGGACTTCGGCGCCGCGGAAGACGGTGTCGATCGGCTTGCGCTCGATCGCCTCGTAGGAAGCGAGGTCGCCTGCGCCGAGCGTGCCGCCGTGATCGACGACGAAGTCGCTGAGCCGCGCCGCCACCTCGCCACGGTAGAAGGGATCGGCGCCGTCGATGGCAAACCGTTCCAGCGCCTCGGCCAGTTCCGGGAAGCGGAAGACGTCTCCCTCCCCCAGCCGCCGGCCCTCGGGCGCGTAGAGCTCGCGCGCCTCCGGCCGGTGCTCGTGGATCGGCCAGAGGATCTCGAGGATGTAGGCCTGCTGGGGATTGACTGGCGCCCCCTCGCGAGCGAGCCGGATACCCGGGCCGACCAGCGCCTCCAGCGGCATCGAGCCGAAGCGCCTGAGCGCGTGCGCCAGTCCCGCCGCCGTCCCCGGCACCCCACAGGAGGCGGGACCGACGTAGAACGTCTGCGTCGTCTCCGCATCGAAGCGGACCGGCACCGGCACCAGCTCCGCCCCGCGCTCGATCAGGTCGAGCCCTGGCGCGGCGACGAAGAAATCGATCAGCGTCGTCTCCCCCGCCTCGTGGACCATCATGTGACCGCCCGCGCCGAAGCCGGTCAGCGGGCTCTCGACGGCGAAGGAGGCGAGGACCGCGCAGACGGCTGCATCGACGGCGTTGCCGCCTTCGCGCAGGACCTGTGCACCGGCCTCGGCGGTAAGCGGATGCCCGGCTGCTACGACGCCCTTCATGCGCCGGACTTCTACCGCGATCTAGCCGGGCAGAAACTCTGGAACGTCGATGCCGAGCTCCCCGCCCCGCTCACGCGAGCGGCCGCGGCCCCTCTCGGCGTCTTTGGTGCGGCGGATCGTCGGCTCGGCGGCGCGGCGCGGCGCGCTGGTGCGGCCGTCGAAGCGGGTGGCGACGACGGTGACCCAGATCTGGTCGGAGAGCTCCTCGTCGACGTTGGCACCGAAGATGATGTTCGCGTCCGGGTGGGCGGCCTCGCCGACCACCTTGGCGGCCTCGGAGACCTCGACCAGCGAGAGGTCGGCGCCGCCGGTGATCGAGAGCAGGATCGAGCGGGCGCCCTCCATCGAGGTCTCCAGCAGCGGCGAGGAGATCGCTTTTTCGGCGGCGAGGACGGCGCGGTCGTCGCCGTAGGCCATCCCGATCCCGAGCAGCGCCCGGCCGGCTTCGGACATGATCGTCCGCACGTCGGCGAAGTCGAGGTTGATCACGGCGGGCAACGTCACCAGGTCGGAGATCCCCTGTACGCCCTGGCGCAGGACGTCGTCGGCGACCTTGAAGGCCTCGACCATCGAGGTCTGCTGATCGAGCACGTCGAGCAGGCGGTCGTTGGGGACGACGATCAGGGTGTCGACCTCTTCGGCGAGTTCGTCGATGCCTTTCTGGGCCTGGGTGCCGCGGCGGCTGCCCTCGAAGCTGAACGGCTTGGTGACGATGCCGACGGTGAGCGCGCCGACCTCGCGAGCGAGGCGGGCGACCACGGGGGCCGCACCCGAGCCGGTGCCGCCGCCGGCGCCGGCGGCGACGAAGACCATGTCGGAGCCCTTCAGCAGGCGCTTGATCTTGTCCTGCTCCTCAAAGGCGGAGCGGTGGCCCACCTCCGGGTCGGCGCCGGCGCCAAGGCCGCGCGTCTGCTGGTCGCCGATGTGGACGGTGACGTCCGCGACGCAGAGCTGCAGCGACTGCAAGTCCGTGTTGACAGCCATGAACTCGACCCCCGGCACCCGCGCATCGACCATCCGGTTGACCGCATTAACGCCAGCCCCGCCAACCCCCACAACTTTGATCACCGGCTGATGCGGCTCACCACTACCCGGCGGCTCATAAGCCGGCTCCTCCCGCCCGTAGCGAGGATTTTCCGGCGTGAACTGCTCCCGCCGAGGCTTAGGCTCCTCATTAAAGACCCGCTTCAACCTCTCAGGAGCCGACTCACTAGAAGACTCAATCCCCCGCTCCGAACCCTCGACATCTTGATCAAAGAAAGTGGGCGCACCCTCTTGCTGTAGAGGAACGTCAGCCGAAGCCGATCCTCCCGCGGGTGGCGCGGTAGGGGGGACCATCCCCTGCGCAGTTGCAGGGGATGGTGGGTCCCCTGCCGCGACAGGACCCGCGGGCCGACCACCCTCGTCCTGCTCCTTCTGTGCCTCGGCCGGATCCTGGCGCCCATACCGAGGCGCCTCCGGCGGATCCACAGGCGCATCCTCAGTAGTCGACCGAAAAAGATCGGACAGCGGCCCCTCACGCATGCTTGCCCGCTTATTGCGACGAGCCATGGGACAGAACCTCCTTCGCCAGCTCCCGGTAGTAGTTCGCGGCGCTCGAGTCCGAATCGTACTTGAGCACGGAGGACCCTTTGACGGGAGCCTCGGCGAATTTGATCGCCTTGCGGATGCGGGACTGGAAGACGAGGTCGCCGAAGTTCTCCTCGAGGATTTCCACCGCCTCCTTGGCGTGAATGGTGCGGGTGTCCAGCATCGTCGGCAGGATGCCCTCGATCCGCACCTCCGGGTTGAGGTTCTCCTGGATCATCCGCAGCGTGTTCTGAAGCTGGACCAGCCCCCGCATCGAGAGGTACTCGCACTGGACGGGCACGATCACCTTGTTCGCCGCGGTCAGCGCGTTGATCGTCAGCAGGCCGAGGCTCGGCGGGGTGTCGATGCAGACGAAGTCGTACTCGCCGGCGACCTCCTTCAGCGCCTTTTCCAGCGAGCGCTCGCGGCCGATCTTGGTGCTCATCGCGATCTCGGCGCCGGCCAGGTCGATCGAGGCGACGGCGATGTCGATCTCCCGCTTGACGATGATCTCGGAGATCGGCATGTCGTTGACGAGCACGTCGTAGAGGCTCTTCTCGACCTTGTCGGGGTCGATCCCCTGACTCATCGTCAGATTCCCCTGCGGATCGAGGTCGATGCAGAGCACCCGGTAGCCGGACTCAGCAAAGGCGACAGCGAGGTTCAGCGTGGTGGTCGTCTTGGCAACCCCACCCTTCTGATTCGCAAAAGCAATAACTTCCGCCGCCTTAACCGGCTCCTCCCCAGCCGCCTCCTTCTCCTTCAAGAAGTCAAGCCGAGTAGGCGCCAACAAATCCACAGCCTTCATCCGCCCCGAGCCTTCATCCTCTTCCTCAGCCTCCGCAGTCAAAGCGGGCTCCTCAACCTCTTCCCCGGCCGGAACCTCAGCGTCAGCCTGCGCCGCCTCTCCCGCGGGTGGCGTCGTAGGGGGGACCATCCCCTGCGCAGTTGCAGGGGATGGTGGGTCCCCTGCGGCGACAGGACCCGCTGGCTCAGCGCCCTCGTCCCGAGACCCCCGCGGCGCCTCAGGAACAAGTTCCTCCATCCGCTGAAGTTCGTCGTGAATCGGCTGCTCCTCGTGAATCTCGACAGGAGCAGGCTTCGGCTTCTTTCGGCTTAGAAATCCCATTGCGCGGATATTCGTATGGGACTCCGCTTTTCCTGCCGCCCTCCGAAATTGCTAGGAATCAGCCAATCCCCGATCTTCTGGACAAGCGACTCATCATCGTCACCGGCAAGGGCGGCGTCGGCAAGACCACGGTGGCGGTGGCCCTCGGCCTCCGCGCCGCCGGCGAAGGCAAGCGCACGATCGTTTGCGAGGTCGCCGCCCAGGAGAATGCCTCGCGGATGTTCGAGCACACCTCCGTCGGCTTCCACGAGGTCGAAATGGAGGAGAACCTCTGGTCGATCTCAATCGACCCCGACGAGTCGATGCGCGAGTACGTGCTGCTGCAGCTGAAGGTGCGGGCGATGCGGGACATGCTCTTCCGCAGTCGCATCTTCAACTACCTCGCCGCGGCGACTCCGGGGCTGAAGGAGCTGGTCACGATCGGGAAGATCTGGGAGCTGGCCCAGCTCGATCGCAAGGTCAAGAAGGGCCGCAAGTACGACCTGGTGATCGTCGACGCGCCGGCGACCGGGCACGGGGTCGGCTTCCTGCAGACGCCGCGCACCTTCGCCTCGATCGCCCGCGTCGGGCCGATCCACTCGCAGGCGCAGACGCTCGACCGCTTCATCACCGACCACGAGAACACCGGCACCGCGATCGTCGCCCTGCCCGAGGAGATGCCGGTGAACGAGTCGATGGCGCTGGAGCGCGATCTGCGCGACGAGGTAGGCGTCGCGGTCGACCGCGTCTACCTCAACGGGCTCTACCCCGAGCGCTTCAAGAAAGAGGAGGCGCAGAGGCTCGCGCAGCTCGCCGAGGCCGAGAACGGCGCGACGAAGGCGGCGGCGCGGGCGGCGCTCTCCGAGTACGGGCGGGCGAAGTCGCAGCGGACGCAGCTCAACCGGCTCAAGCGCGGCGTCGAGGCGCCGGTCAAATCCCTGCCCTTCCTCTTCGAGCCCGAGCTCGACGTCGAGGCGGCGCGCAAGCTGGCGGGGAAGCTCTCCTGATGGCCTCGGTCGGCGAAGTCCTCGAGGGGAAGTCGATCTGCATCTGCGCCGGCTCCGGCGGCGTCGGCAAGACGACCACCTCGGCGGCGATCGCCCTGGGGATGGCGGCGCAGGGGCTGAAGGTCTGCGTGCTGACGATCGACCCGGCGAAGCGCCTCGCCGACTCGCTCGGCCTGGAGGAGCTGGGGAACGAAGCGCGCCAGGTCGACCCGGCGCTGTTCGAAGCCCAGGGCGTCGAGATGAAGGGCGAGCTGTGGGCGATGATGCTCGACGCGAAGGCGACCTTCGACGAGCTGATCGCCCGCCAGGCGCCCGACGAGGAGTCGCGCGACCGCGTCCTCAACAACCGGATCTACCAGCAGATCTCCAGCGCCCTCGCCGGCTCGCAGGAGTACATGGCGATGGAGAAGCTGTTCGAGCTCCATACCGAAGGCGACTTCGACCTGCTCGTCCTCGACACGCCCCCCACCCGCAACGCCCTCGACTTCCTCGACGCGCCGAAACGGCTGACCCAGTTCATCGAGGGCAAATCGCTGCGCGTCTTCATGAAGCCGACCGGGCTGGCGGCGAAGGTGACCGGCCGCGGCGTCTCGGTCGCACTCTCCGTCTTCAAGAAGATCGTCGGCTTCGACCTGCTGGCCGACCTGGCCGAGTTCTTCAACGCCTTCAGCGGCATGGTCGAGGGCTTCCAGGCGCGCGCCAAGCGCGTCAACAAGCTCCTCGCCGACCCGGGGACCTGCTTCCTCGTCGTCTGCGGCCCCCAGGGCGAGCCGATCGACGAGGCCGTCTACTTCCACCGCAAGCTGGTCGAGGCGAAGCTCCCCTTCGGCGGCGTCGTTGTCAACAAGGTCCACTACCCCGCCGACGAGCTCCACGCCGAAGTCGAAGACCTCCCCACCGCCCTCGCCGAGAAGCTCGGCGACCCCGCCCTCGCTAAGCGCGTAGCCGACAACTTCGCCGACTACCAGGCCCTGGCCGAGCGCGACGCCCGCAACATCGACCACCTCGCCTCCGAGCTCCGCACCAGCTGCGTCATCCGCGTCCCCTACCTGGACGAAGACGTCCACGACCTCGCCGGCCTCTCCCAGATCGACCGCTACCTCTTCGCCACCGCCGAGGAGCGGGTCGAGATGGCGGCGGGACGAGCCTAGAAGCGTAACTTCTATGCTACGCTAGTCGTCATTTCGATGGTCGATTCTCTGGACACCACCCGCCATGACCGCCGGCTAGCCCGGCGCCTCAAAGAGGATCCGGAATTTCGAGCCGAGTTCGAGCGCCAGCGTCGGCAAATCGCCCAGATCGATGCCGTAGTACGTCAGCTCGACAAACTGCGAGAAAAAGCCGGCATGTCGAAGGCCGAACTAGCGCGAGCGATCGGCAAGGAGCCGTCAACCATCCGTCGGTTCTTCACGGCGGATGTAAACCCCGAGCTGAAGACGGTCGCTGCTATTGCCGACGTCCTCGATGCAAAGGTCGAGGTAATTCCCCGCGCAGCCTGACCTCAGACAAAACGCCGCGATGTTCTCTACTCTTGCTTCAGAATGGAGTGGGGGATCGTGTACTACGAAACTGGCGACGGCGAGGTGCCGGCTGAGCAATTCCTCGATAACTGTCCCGCGAAGGTAGACGCCCGATTCGCCGCAGTGCTGGAGGCGGTGCGCATGGCTCCCCCACCGCAATTCAGTGGCGGTGGCTATTGGGAGGCGATGCACGGCACCATGGGTGGTTACTACGAGATCCGACTTACGGGGCCGGGCAGACTCCAATACCGGCTCTTCTGCATCCTCGACAACGGCAGCCCGGCCGAGCTTCGTGAACGAGGCTTCAACCAGCCTCAGATCGCCGTGTTGATCGGCATGACCAAGAGCTCCGGAACCAAGTTCTCAAGCCGGGAGTACGCCAAGGTCAAGAAGCTGGGGAATGAATACCTCAGCCAGCTTCCTCGGCAGATAGCGTCTTAGCCTGCGCGATTGCGGCTGTACTCGAACTCAAGGTGCTCTACGTCCCAGTCGGCATCCGGGACCGGGAAGAGATGGCGCACGCGGGGGGTGTCGATCCGCTCGCGGTGCTGGATGTCGCGGTCGTCGGCGGCCGGCCATTCGAGGGAGTCGCCGGGGCGGGAGTCGGAGACCTCCTCAAGCCACGGGGTGGCCGTGATCCGGATCTCGTCTTCGACCGGGACCGGCTCCATGATGCGGGTCTCCTGCTCCATGTACTCCTCCTCCGGTAGTTCGTCGACGGGCAGTTGAAGTTCGGCCGAGGGTTCCGGCTCGGCGAGGACCCTGAACTCCGGCTCCTCCTCGAAGTCGGTTTCGAGTTCCTCCTCGATCGCGGCTGGGGGTTCCTCCTCGAAGGTCGTCTCTTCTTCCGCGAGCGACGGCTCGGACGGCACCGAGACGGTGATCTCGGCGTCGCCGGCCTCGAGCCCGTTGACGATCAAGGTCTCGTCGGCAACGGTGCTGAGGTCGTTGCCGAGCTCGCCCAGCGCCGCCTGGCGCAGCAGCCGCCGGGTCCCCTCCTCCGTCCAGGTCGCGAGCTCGACCGCCCGCTCCCCCGGCAAACCGTTCATCATCGCCCGCTCCAGCTCGAGCACGTCCTCGACCCGCTCGCGCGCCTGCAGGCGGTCCATCGAGTCGTCCTCGATCAGGGCGGCGGCACGCAACGGCAGCGAGGCGCCGACCGGGCCGTGGCCCTCCAGCACCGCGCGCATCGCCAGCAGGTGGTCGCTCAGCCCCTCCAGCGCCGTCGGCCGCTCGCAGCCCATGTCGAAGCGCCCGACCGCCCAGGTGAGGGCGCTGTCGGGATCGGGCCGTGCCTCCAGCGCAGTCGCAAACTCGATCAGCTCCTCGGCCTCAGCCTCGTCGAGGCGGTAGCCGCCCGGGCGCGTCGCGGGGGCGCCGGTGGCGATCCGCCGCCAGCAGCCCTCGCCGGTGGGCGCAAAGGCGTAGGGACCGAGGCCGATCCCACCCCCTTTGAAAAGCCTCATCACGCTGATCAGCTCGCGCAGTTGCTGCAAGGCGGTCTCGGCACCCTCGGCGCCCTGCTCGGCGACGGCCAGGTACTGCGGCTCCCAAGCCGCGCGCCCCATGCCCTCGCTGCGCATCGCCTCGACCGGCGCCTCGATCGAGTCGGCGCGAACGATGCGCACACCATGGGGAAGCTGCAGGCGCGGCATCGACATCCGCAGGCCGACGATCGGCACCATCAGGACGTCGGCGTCGTCGGCGTCGCGGGCTTCGGCGTCGAGCGTGGTGAGCGCCGTCTCCAGGCGCCCCCGGTCCAGCGCGAAGCCGGCGGCTCCCTCCCAAAGGGAAGCGAAGAACGTGGTCAGCATCAGCTCGGCGCGCTCGCCGGGATCGGCGGGGACGATCTCCCCCCGCGCCTCCAGGTAAGGGGCGGCGACGCCGGCTTCAACCGTGGCCTCGCGCGCGGCCGCGAAGCTCGGCAGCGCCCGCAGCTCCTCGGCGTGCTCGACGATGTAGCGCCCGGTCATCGGCACGTAGCTGTAGAAGGCGGACTCCTCCCCCCCGTCGGCGGCAACGTCGAAGGGAATCTCCTCCCCCATCGCGACGAGGGAGCTGAAACGGCTAGCGGCCTCGGTGGCGAGGCGCTTGATCGACTCGTTCAGGAGGAAATCACGCACGCCCCAGGCTTCCCCTCCATGCCTGAGGCTCCTGCGCTTGCAGGATTGCTTGCAAGGAAAATTCGACGCAAGTCGCTCAGGCAAGCAATCGAACTTGGCAGTCAAGCCCGGGGATCCGGCCGGCCTGCTTATCCCCTGTCAAGATCAGATCGACTTCAGGCTCGGTATCGGCAGTGGCAAGGATCAAGGCATCTGGCATTCGCAGGGACTTCAGATGCGAACGGAGCTCAGCTGCCCTCTCCGCAATTCGCACCTCCACCGGCAGAACATCCGAGATCAACCGGGAAAAGAACCCGCGCACCTGATCTTCGTCGTGATGCCCGAGGTGGGCGCCGGTCAGAACCTCGGCATAGGTGACGACCGAAACCAGAAGGCGGTGGCCGTGGGCCAGGTCTCGTACCGCGCCGTCGGCAGCTTTGTGGAGACCATCATTGCGGTCGAGGAAACCGACTACGGCATCAGAGTCAAGGATTACCGCCACTCCTCACGGAGCCCTTCCACCCGCTCGCGCAGATCACCACCCGTCTGAAGACATCCGGAGTACTGGTCGATCAGCTCGTCGACCCGCGTCAAGATCACCCGGCCAGACCCCTCGGCTTCGACGCTCAGAACGTCTCCGGGCTCAAAACCCGCCGTGCGAAAAGCCCCGGCCGGAATGGTGACTTGATGCTTGCTGGAGATCGTGGTCTGGTTCTTTACCTTTTTCACAATAGGTAAAGAATACCGCTGTTTCGAGAAATGCGGAAAAGCTGTTTAAACCGCGGCCGGCTCGCGGTTGGCCGCGTCGCCGAGCAGCCAGCGCATGCCATAGGCGCGCATGTCGTCGATTATCGGCAGCAGCGCGAGTCCCTTCTCGGTCAGCGCGTACTCGACCCGCGGCGGCACCTCGGGGTAGGTGTGGCGCTCGACGATGCCCTCCTCCTCGAGCGCCCGCAGGCGCAGGCTGAGGGTGCGCGGAGAGATGCCTCCGAGCGAGCGCTCGAGCTCGCAGAAGCGCGAGCGC
>JBQCEW010000045.1:0-9930 GCA_051959815.1 Solirubrobacterales bacterium | reverse complement strand
CACCGCGTGCTTCTTCATGAGGCTGAGCTGAGCGCGCGTGATCACGTGCGGGGCGCGCGCGCCGTGGACGAGCACCGCGCCGATCACGAGGTCGGCCTGCGGCAGCATCTCCTCGATCGCAAGCGTCGACGAGTAGACGGTGGAGGCGCGGCCGCCCATCGCGATGTCGATCTCGCGCAGGCGGTCGATCGAGCGGTCGAAGACGAAGACGTCGGCTTCCATCCCGATCGCGATGAAGGCCGCGTTCATGCCGACGACGCCGCCGCCGATCACGATCACGTTCGCCGCCGCCACCCCCGGCACGCCGCCGAGCAGGATCCCGCGGCCGCCCATCGGCTTCTCCAGCATGAAGGCGCCCGCCTGGGTCGCGATCTTCCCCGCCACCTCGCTCATCGGCGCCAGCAGCGGCAGCCGCCCGCGCGCGTCCTCGACGGTCTCGTAGGCGATCGCGGTGACGCCGGCGCCGCAGAGGCCGCGCGTCTGCTCGGGGTCCGGCGCCAGGTGCAGGTAGGTGAAGAGGAGTTGCCCCGGTCGCAGCATCTCGATCTCCTCCGGCTGCAGCTCCTTGACGTGGAGGAGCATCTCTGCCTCGAAGGCGCCCTCGGCATCGGGGACGATCGTCGCTCCCTGCGCCCGGTATTCCTCGTCGGAGATCGCGCTGCCCTCGCCGGCGCCCGCCTGCACCAACACTTCGTGGCCGTGCTCACTGAGTTCGCGCACTCCCGCCGGGGTCACCGCGACGCGGTACTCGTCGGACTTGATCTCGGTCGGGACCCCGATCTTCACGAAACGAGCTCCCGCGCACGCAGGGCCAGCCAGAACTCGATCCGGTCATGGGCGCGGGAGAGGTCGCGGCCGGTCAGCTCTTCCACTTTGCGCATCCGGTAGCGCAGCGTGTGGCGGTGGCAGTACACCTGGCGGGCGGCCCGCTCCCACTGGCCGTTCTGCTCGATGAAGGCCTCCAACGAGCGCAGCAGCTCGCCGCCGTACTCGTCGTTGTCGTCCCCCTCGATCGGGCCGAGCACGCTGTCGCAGTAGAGGTTGAGAGCCTCGTCGTCCTGGATCGAGAGCAGCAGCGTGAAGGCGCCGAGGTCGCGCCAGGAGGCAACCTCCGGGGCGGTGCCGTTGTTGAAGGCAGTCGCCTCCAGCGCGCAGCGCGCCTCGTGGAAGGAGTGGCGCAAGCGCTCGGGCGGCGCTGGGCGGCTGGCGGCGGCGCGCACCGCTCCGCGCTCGCGCGCGAGCGCCGTCCGCGCCTTGGTGGCGACGTCGACCGGGTCGCGGTCGGCGCAGTCGATCACCGCGCAGAGCAGCTCACGGCCGCCGGTGCTGTGGGGGGCGACGACGGCGGCGCAGGCGTCGGCCGCCAGCGCCGCCTCGAGCGCCGCCACCGCCTCGTCCGGGGTGGCGAGGGAGAAGACAAGTACCGCGGCCTCCTCGCCGATCCCGAAGGGCTCGAGCCGCCGCCGCAGCTCGGCCGGGTCCATGCGACCACCGAGGGCGGCGGCGAGGACGTCGCCGGCCAGGCGCCGCTCGGTCTCGCGGGCGACCCGGCGGCGCATCAGCTCCAGCGCCACCACCGCCACCGCCTGCTGCAGGATCAGCCGCTCGAAGTCGCCGAGCCCGCCCGAGTCCCGGACGATCACCACCCAGGCCTGCGGCGGCCCGCCGCCGGGTGAGATCACGGGGTGCGCGAGCGCCCGCCCCGCCACCGTCGGATGGGTGGGGACGAAGGGATGGCCGTCGCTGGCGTGGCTGAGCGCTTCTTTGCGGATCGCCTTGATCGCGTCGGCCGAGAGCTGCCGCCGGAAGCCGCGGCCGGCCAGCCGCTCGCCGCGCGCGTCGAGGATAGCCACCGTTCCGCCCACCGCCGAGGCGACGGTGGCGGCGATTTCCTCCAGCCCGCGCTCCTCCAGCACCAGCCGCTCGAGCCGACGCTGCACCGCGACCCCGCGCTGCAGCACCTCGTACTGCTCGTTGACGAGTTTCGCGAAGGCCTTCTCGGTGATCGCGATGAACGGCACCGAGTAGGGCACCTCGAAGAGCGGGAAGCTCCGCTTCTCGGCCTCGTCGACCAGCGCCTTCGGCAGCGACTTGTGGCTGAACCCGGTGCCGAACCCGAGCCCGGCAAGGTTGCGGTCGGCGAGGATGCGGACGAAGGCGCGCTGCTTGGCGGCGGTGTCGAGCGGGATGCCGGTGGTCAGCATCAGCTCGCCGCCCGACAGCCACGGCGTCGGGTCCTGCAGCTCGGAGATGTGGACCCAGCGCACCGGCGCCGCGGCGGCGTCCGCGCCGGCCGCCAGCTCCAGGTCGAGCTCGTCGAGCAGGCTCTGGACGGTGAGCACGGTCGCTCCTACCGATCCCTCAACGGACCACTTGGTCCCAGGCCTCGGAGAGGACCGCGTGGAGGACGTCGTGGATCTCTTCGAACTGCTCGGTGTCGGCGATCAGCGGTGGCGCTAGCTGCACGACCGGGTCGCCGCGATCGTCGGCGCGGCAGATCAGCCCGCGCTTGTAGAGCTCGCCGGAGAGGAAGCCACGCAGCAGCCGCTCGGACTCCTCGTCGTCGAAGCTCTCTTTCGTCTCCTTGTCTTTGACCAGCTCGACCGCGTGGAAGTAGCCGGCGCCGCGCACGTCGCCGACGATCGGCAGGTCGTGCAGCGACTCCAGCATCTGCCGGAACTCGCCCTCCTTGCGCAGGACGTGGCCGCAGAGGTCCTCGCGCTCGAAGACATCGAGGTTGGCTATCGCGATCGCGGCGGCGACCGGGTGCCCGGCGAAGGTGAAGCCGTGGGCGAAGGAGGCGTTGCCCTCCATGAACGGCGCGGCGACCTTGTCGGAGGCGATCACCGCGCCCATCGGCGCGTAGGCCGAAGTGATTCCCTTCGCCACCGTGATCAGGTCCGGGACGTAGTCGAAGCGTTCGCAGCCGAAGTAGTGGCCGAGGCGGCCCCAGGCGCAGATCACCTCGTCGGAGATCATCAGCACGTCGTAGGTGTCGCAGATCTCCCGCACCCGCTGGAAGTAGCCGTCGGGCGGGACGAAGCAGCCGCCGGCGTTCTGCACCGGCTCGAGGATCACCGCGGCGACGGTCTCGGGGCCCTCGAAGACGATCCGCTCCTCGATCGCGTCGGCCGCCCAGAGCGGATCGCGGTCCTCCGGCCAGCGGTAGATGTTCGTGTTGGGGACGTGACAACCGCCCGGCGTCAGCGGCTCGAACTGGCTGCGCAGGTCGGTGATCCCGGTTGCCGACAGCGCCCCGAGGGAGGTGCCGTGGTAGGCGACCTCGCGGGCGATCACCTTGTGCTTCTGGCCTTTGCCGTGCATGCGGTGGTAGTTGCGGGCGAGCTTCAGCGCCGACTCGACCGCCTCCGAGCCGCCGTTGGTGAAGAAGACGCGGTTGAGGTCGCCGGGCGTCATCGAGGCGATCCGCGCCGCCAGCTCGATCGCCTTCGGGTGGGCGTAGCTCCACAGCGTGTAGAAGTCGAGCTCTTCGATCTGGCGCGCCGCCGCCTCGCCGTACTCGGGGCGGCCGTGGCCGGCGTTGACGCAGAAGAGGGCGGAGAGGCCGTCGAGGTAGCGGTTGCCGTGCTCGTCGTAGACGTAGCACCCCTCGGCCCGGGTGATGATCGGGATCTCGTGGTCGGGGCCGTAGCCGCCCATCCGCGAGAAGTGCATCCAGAGGTGCTGGCGGGCCAGTTGCTGAAGATCCGTACCTGCTGGCGCCTGCGGCGCGGTGGCCATTACGCCCTCCTCTCCGATTACGACGTTATGGACAAAGCTAGAGGGCAATCACAACATTCGCAAGTGTTCCTTGGGTCAAGCGCTGGAGATTGACTTGTACATAAGGTACAAGCTGCCTTCGTGCTTTTAGGACATTCGCCTCTTGCGCATTGATCCACCGGGGCTTACCTTCGCGATTAGGTAACCGGGGTAGATGGGTACCGGCACCACGGAGAGGGGGTTGATAAACCGGCAATGGACGATCAGGGAAAGACCCCCAGCGTCGCGCTCCGCAACGTGACCAAGCGCTTCGACGACCTGGTCGCCGTCGACGACCTGAACCTGGAGCTGAGCCGGGGCGAGTTCTTCACCCTGCTCGGCCCGAGCGGCTGCGGGAAGACGACGACGCTGCGAATGATCGCCGGCTTCGAGCGACCGAGCGGCGGCGAGATCAGGATCGAGGGCGACGACGTGGCGCATCTGCCCCCGCACAAGCGCCCCACCAACACGGTCTTCCAGAGCTACGCGCTCTTCCCCCACCTCAGCGTCGAGGACAACGTCGCCTTCGGGCTGAGGCGAAAGAAAGTCCCGAAGGAGGAGATCCGGCAGCGGGTCGCGGCCGAGCTCGAGCGGGTCGGCCTCGCCTCGGAGGGCAATCGGCGGCCCTCGATGCTCTCGGGCGGGATGCAGCAGCGGGTCGCCCTCGCCCGGGCGCTCGTGAACCTGCCGAAAGTGCTTTTGCTCGACGAGCCGCTCGGGGCGCTGGACCTGAAACTGCGCAAGGAACTGCAGGTCGAGCTGAAGCGGATCCAGCGCGACGTCGGCATCACCTTCGTCTACGTCACCCACGACCAGGAGGAGGCGCTGACGATGAGCGACCGGATCGCGGTGATGAACCGCGGCCGGGTCGAGCAGGTGGCGGCGCCGGAGGAGGTCTACGACCAGCCGGCAACCACCTTCGTCGCCGGCTTCATCGGCGTCTCCAACCTGATGCCGGCGACCGTCACCGGCGCGCACGAGGTGCGACTCGACCAGGGGCAGACGATCGCCGCCCCCACCGACGGCTTCTCGCCCGGCGAGCGCTGCCATGCGGTGGTGCGACCGGAGAAGCTGCAGGTCGAGGTCGGCGAAGACGGCCACGGATCCTCCGGTCACCCGCGGGTCGAGGGGGTGGTCGCGAGCTCGCTCTACCTGGGGACGTCGACGCAAATCGCCGTCGACCTCGGCGAAGGCGTGCGGATGACCGTCCTCGTCCCCAACGCCGACGAGGCCGAGCGCCAGCGCCTGCCCGGCGGCGGCGCCCGTGTCGCGCTGAGCTGGGAGCCCGAGCACATGCACCTCGTCCGCGAGTCACCCAACGCACGTAGTAGCAACAACGGCGCCAGTACCGCCGACCAGTCGCAACTGGAAACGACGCACGGAGGTTGATGGCAGATGGTCAGTGAGAAGGACCCACGGAGGACCACCGCGGTGCTGGCGGCCTTGATCGCAATGGCGACGCTGGCCCTCGGCCTCGCCGCCTGCGGCGGTGGAGGCAGCGGCATCGGTGGCGGCGGCGAAAAGGAAGCGCCGAAAGTGAAGGCCGAAGGAAAGCCCTCGGGCAGCCTGACGATCTCTAACTGGCCGCTCTACATCGACAAAGGCACGGTGCCGGCCTTCGAAAAAGCCACCGGCGTCAAGGTCAAATACATCGAAGACATCAATTCCAACGAAGAATTCTTCAACAAGATGCGACCGCTGCTGGAACAGGGCGAATCGGGCGGGCGCAGCATCTTCGTCCTCGCCGACTACATGGTCGTAAAAATGAAGAAGCTCGGCTACCTGCAGGAATTCGACAAATCCGCCCTGCCGGAAGTCGAAAAGAACCTCGTCGCGAGCCTGCGGAGCCCGCAGTTCGATCCCAACCGCGACTGGACGGTGCCGTGGCAGAGCGGGATGACCGGGATCATCGTCAACAAGGAAACGGCGCCCGACGTGCACTCTATCTGCGACCTCTTCAACCCGAAATACAAGGGCAAAGTCGACTTCCTCAACGAAGTGCGGGAAGCAGTGCCGCTGGTGATGAAGTGCGAAGGGGTCGACCCCAACCAGGCCACCGAAGCGGACTGGATGAAGGCGATCGAAAAAATCAAGGGCGCCGCCGAATCGGGGCAGATCCGCCGCTTCACCGGCAACGACTACCAGAACGACCTGACTAGCGGAAACGTCGTCGCGGTGATGGGCTGGTCGGGCGACGCGGTGCAGTTGCAGGAAGACAACCCGAACCTCGAATGGCGGATGCCGACCGAGGGCTGCATGCTCTGGTCGGAAGACATGGTGATCCCGGTCGGGGCGCCGAACCCAACCGCGGCTCTGGCCTGGATGAACTTCGTCTACAAGCCGGAGATCCAAGCCAATATCGCCGAATACGTCAACTACGTGACGCCGGTCGAAGGGGTGAAAGAGATCCTCGCCAAGCGGGAACCGAAACTGGCCGAAAACCAGCTGATCTTCCCCAGCGCCTCCTTCACCAAGAATTGCTCCGGGACGCCGGTGCTGGAAGGCGAAGAGGAACAGAAGGTGATCAAAGCCTTCGACGCGGTCCTCAACGGGTGAGTTAGATGCGACGCCGGATCGTCCCCTACTTCCTGCTCGGGCCGGGGACGATCTGGCTTGTCGTCTTCTTCGTCGTCCCGCTTTTCTACATGGCGGAACTCTCGCTCTGGTCGGGGGTGATCGGCGAATTCGAATTCAGCTGGAACTGGTCCAACTACAGCGAAGCGCTCTCCGCCTACGACACCCAGTTCCTCCGCTCCTTCTACTACGCGGGAGCGGCGACGCTGCTGGCGCTGGTGATCGCCTACCCGCTCGCCTACGCGATCGCCTTCAAGGCGGGGCGCTGGCGCAACCTGATGCTGTTCGCGGTGGTGGCGCCGTTCTTCACCACCTACCTGATCCGGACGATCGCCTGGGAGACGATCCTCTCCGACGAAAGCCCGGTGACCGAATTCCTCCACGCGATCGGGCTGGCCCCGAGCGGTCACATCCTCGCCACGGGTCCCGCCGTGATCGCCGGCCTCACCTACAACTTCCTGCCGTTCATGATCCTGCCGATCTACGCCAGCTTGGAGCGGATCGACAAGCGCCTGATTGAGGCGGGGAAGGACTTGTACGCCTCGGCGGCGCAGAGCTTCTGGCGGGTGACGCTGCCGCTCTCGGCGCCGGGGATCGTCGCCGGCACGCTGCTCACCTTCATTCCGGCGGCGGGCGACTACGTCAACGCCCAGTTCCTCGGCGGCGCCGGCAACCGGATGATCGGCAACGTGATCCAGTCGCTCTACCTGAGCCAGTCCGACTACCCCTCAGCGGCGGCGCTCTCCTTCGTGCTGATGGCGCTGATCATGGTCGCCGTCGTCATCTACATCCGCTTCGCCGGCTCCGAGGCG
The DNA here is from genome assembly GCA_051959815.1 of Solirubrobacterales bacterium. GTDB lineage: Bacteria > Actinomycetota > Thermoleophilia > Solirubrobacterales > 70-9 > VAYN01. Next base: position 2,785 of record JBQCEW010000045.1, on the reverse strand, counting down.
CTGATGGGCGAGGAGGCGGTCTGATGAGCGAGAGCGGGGGGGCGCGAACCTGGCGCTGGCTGCGCGAGCACGCGATCAACATCGTCGCGGCGCTGGTGGTCGTCTACCTGCTTCTGCCGATCGCGGTGATCCTGCTGTTCTCCTTCAACAACCCGCAGGGCCGCTACAACTACACCTGGGTCGGCTTCACCTTCGACCACTGGGCACACGCCTTCAGCCGGCCCGAACTGAACGAAGCGCTGCTGACCAGCCTCAAACTGGCGGTGCTGGCGACCGTCATCTCGACCATCGTCGGCACGATGATGGCGCTGGCGCTGGTCCGCCACAAGTTCTTCGGCCGGCGCCTGGCGAACTTCCTGATCGTGATCCCGATGGCTACCCCCGAGGTGGTGATGGGGGCAGCGCTGCTCTCGTTCTTCCTCATCCTGGGCACGTTCAAGCTCGGCTTCGAAACGCTGTTGATCGCCCACGTGATGTTCTGCATCAGCTTCGTCGTCGTGGTAGTGCGCTCGCGGCTGATCGGCTTCGACCGCAGCCTCGAGGAGGCGGCCCGGGACCTCGGGGCGAGCGCCGTCGAGACCTTCCGCCTCGTCACCCTGCCGCTGATCATGCCCGGCATCTTCGGCGCCGCCATGCTCGCCTTCGCCCTCTCCATCGACGACTTCGTCATCTCCAACTTCAACTCGGGGACGACCGTCACCTTCCCCCTCTACATCTACGGCGCCCAGCAGCGCGGCATCCCCGTCGAAGTCAACGTAATCGCGATGATCCTCTTCTCCTTCACCGTCGCCGCCATGGGCTTCGCCACCTGGCAACAGCGCCGCGCCGAAAAGATGGCCAGCGTCCGCCCCGAGCAGGAGGCCGGTATCGGCGTCCCTGCAGGCGCCCCGGCGGCCACCTGAATAGGGTCTTATCCACGATATGCGGCAATTTCTTTATTAACTGTGGCCTAATTCCATTTCAATTCAAGCTCGCGTTGATTACGAGCTCTAATGGCCAGCGTTATTAAAGAAATATAGGGAGAGCTAAAATAACTCTCTAATGGCTGATTCCAGCTTGAAAGCCCGCGCGGGAAAGTTCGTCCCTCAATCCGAGGACTATCTCGCCTTCGTTCCCAACCCGCTTCCGCCTGATCCTCCTCTGGAGCTTGACCCGGCTCTGTTGAAGCTGATGGAGGAAGCGGTGGGAGAGCTGGGAAGGCTAGACGGCGTAGCCAAGGTCATTCCCGACCCCGACTTCTTCGTCTCGATGTATGTGCGTCGAGAGGCGGTGCTCAGCTCTCAGATCGAGGGGACTCAAAGCACCCTTGAGGATCTGCTGGAGCTCGAACTCGAGCACGATTCTCAAAGCCGCTCATCCGATGCCTTCGAAATCGCCAACTACGTGCGCGCAATGAACTTCGGATTGGAGCGCATCGAGGCTCTCCCGCTTTCCCTTCGCCTGATTAGGGAAATCCACAAAGAGCTTCTCCGCGACGGCAGAGGATCGAAAGCGACCCCGGGCAAGTTCCGGCAGACACAAAACTGGATCGGCCCGGCAGGAGCTCCGCCGAAACAGGCGACCTTCGTCCCCCCGCCTGTGCCTGACATGAAGAAGGCTCTTCATGATCTCGAGAACTACCTCCACGCGGAGAGCAGCTACTCAACCTTGATCGATGTGGCTTTGACTCACGCGCAATTCGAGACCATTCACCCATTCCTGGATGGCAACGGCAGGGTCGGACGGCTCCTGAACATCTTCCTCCTGGTTCATCGGGGAATCCTGCGGAAGCCATTGCTGTATCTCAGCTACTACTTCAAACTGCATCGAACGGAGTACTACGACCGCCTGATGGCGGTCCGCCTTGCAGGGGATTGGGAGGGCTGGGTCCGGTTCTTCTTACGCGCCGTTGTGCAAACCGCCAAAGAAGCGACCGAAACTGCAGAGCAGCTGTTCGAGCTTCGTGAAGCCCATCGCAGCTTGATCCTCGAGAACAATTTTGGGCAAAACGGTCTTCTTCTTCTCTCGAGCCTGTTCCAGCGACCGTTGATCAACATCAACATCGCTGCCCAACTGCTCGGAACCACCTTTCCGACGGCCAGCCGCCTTGTTTCCGGCTTTGAGGAGCTTGGCCTATTGAAAGAGATCACCGGCCAGAAGCGCTCGCGATTGTTCCGCTATGAGCCCTACCTCGCCCTCTTCGAGGATCCTCCTGCGTAATAACGCCGAAGCGGCGCCGTCACCGGCCAATGTGGAAACCGATCAGCTCGGGGATCTTCGCTACGGCTGAGGCGAGTTGGCCGGGTTGGTGGCCTTGCATCTCGGCTTGCTCTTTTTTCTCGATCGCGAAGCGGATGGATTCGCCGCCTAGCCAGTGGAAGGGCTCGGGGGGGACTCGGGGGGTCTTGGCGTCTACGAAGGCGAGGTGGGCGGGGTCGTCGTCTCGGTTGAGGGCCAGGGAGGCGAGGGTGCGGCCGACCATGTTGCTTGGCCCGACGCCGTTGCCCGTGTAGCCGGCGGCGACGAAGGCGCGGCCGTGGTCGAGGGTGCGGACTGCGGGCAGGTGAGTCGGGGAGGCGTCGATGGGGCCGCCCCAGGCGTGGGTGATGCGGCGGCCGCGGAGGGCGGGGAAGTACTCATGGAGGTGGTCGGCTGCGGCGGCGATGACGGCGGGATCGAACTCGGCGTGGCCGCGGGTGCGGGCGCCCATGGCGATGCGGCCGCCGCCCCAGCCGAAGGCAATACGGCCATCGGGGGTGGTGCGGAAGTAGTGGAGGAGAGCACGCGAGTCGGTGATGCACTCGCC
>JBQCEW010000044.1:0-5328 GCA_051959815.1 Solirubrobacterales bacterium | reverse complement strand
GCCGACAGCGTGGTCGCGATCGAAGGCGAGTTCTTCCGTGCCGACGTCGACGGCAAGGTGACGCGGGTGGAGCCGGATGAGCGGACGCCGTTCGCCGTCGTCACCTCCTTTGAACCGACCGTGGACGAGCCGCTGCTGGACGACCCGCTCGCGCACGAAGAGCTGCTGGCGCGCCTCGACGAGCTGGTGCCCAGCGGCGCTTCCTCCTGCGCCATCCGCCTCGACGGCCGCTTCGAGCTCGTCCGCGCCCGCTCGGTGCCGCGGCAGGAGCCGCCCTACCGACCGCTGACCGAGGTCGTCGCCGAGCAGCATGTCTTCGAGCTGCGCGAGGTCGAGGGGACGATGCTCGGCTTCCGCTTTCCCACCTACGTTGAGGGAATCGAGGTCGCCGGCTATCACCTGCACTTCATCAGCGCCGACCGCACGCGCGGCGGCCACGTCCTCGACTCGCGCTCCCGGGGGCTGCGGGTCCGCCTCGATCCCTCCGACGACCTCCACGTCGAGCTGCCGCCGCGGATCGACCTCGCCGACCCACGCCTGGCGGCGCAGACCCACGCCGCGGTCGAGCTGGTCGAGCGCAGCGGGCGCTGACTTCGTCAGCAGCGCCGGTAGACGATCCAGGACTCGTTGCGGGCGACCTCTTCGAAGCCGGCGGGCGTCTTCAGCCGGAAGCGGGTCGGGTCGTTGGGGTCGAGGATGAAATTGTGGATGACGAAGGGGCTGGCCGGTTTGACGAAGTAGCCGCGCTTGGGGATGCCTTCCTCGCTGGCGCTGACGATCTGCGTCGGCTCGATTTCGAGGCCGAAGGCGAGGCGGGGGACGGCGCGGTGGTTAGGCACGGCGATCTTGCCGCAGAGCGGATCGAAGGCCCCGGCGTCGACAAGGTCGGTCAGGTCACCCTCGATTCGCGCTTGGTTCGTCAGGTCGGTGTTGACGCGGGAGTCGAGGTCCCACTGGTTCGGCAGCCAGAGGATGAACATCAGCAGGATGACTCCGGCGAAGAGCTGCCAGCGGCGCCGCCAGGGATGGCCGGTCTCGAGTAGCCGCCAGCCCAGCAGCGCCAGGGCGACGAAGATCGAGAGGATCGCCGCCAGCAGCATCGTGTAGCGGGCGATGATCGCCAGGCCGGCCGCGGCGAGGAAGGCGAAGGCGGCGAGGGCGAGCACTGCGGCGGCGATCCCCAGCGCCGAGCGGCGGCGCAGGAAGGCGAAGCCGAGGACGACGCCGCCGAGCGCGCCGACCATTCCCGGCCACTGCAGCACTTCGCCGAGCGCCCGCGGGCCGTAGAGGACGAGGTCGACCGGGCCGGTCTTGCGTTCCAGGGCGGTGACGGTTTCCTGGGTTCCGGTCAGCGAGTAGAGGAAGTTGCCGGTGGTGATGCCGTCGAAGAGGAGCCAGAGGATTGGACCTGCGAGAGCGAGGACGATCAGGGCTGGGGGTGGGGCGGAGAATGCACCCCTCGCTCGGACAAATGCCGGCCTAATTAGGCCGGCATTTTGAGTATCCGCCCGTTCGAGGGGTGCATTCTCCGCCTGCTCGGGCCGTCGCTTTAGCTTCTCGGGGTCCAGCGAGAGGTAGAGGAGGTATGCGATCGAGAAGCCCCAGGCCTCGGGGCGTAATAGGCCGGCTAGGGCTAGGAGGGTTAGGACGGGCCAGCCGGAGCGGGGGCGTTTGGCCTCGATGGTCAGGGCTCCCAGGCAGAGGGCGATGAAGGGGAGGTCGATGTAGGCGCGGAGGCCGTTGGAGAGGTATGGGGCGCGGGTGAGGACGATTGCGGCGGCGACGGCGCCGATCCAGCGGTCGAACCAGAGCGATCCCAGCCGGTAGACGAGGTAGCCGCAGAGGGCGAGAGAGACGTAGGCGACGATCATCGTCACCGTGATCGCGCCGTCGCCGATCGGGGTCGTCACCAGGCCGAGCAGGTCGGCCAGCGGGTGCGGCGTCGGCGGCAGCGCGGCGCCGTAGTCGGGGCTGTGGCCGTGCGCCATTTCCCGCCCCCAGACCAGCGCGTAGATCGTGTCGTAGTTGGGGAAGCCGACCGGGAAGACGATCAGCAGCGCCGCGCTTACCGCGGCGACCCAGGCGGCGGGCGTCAACCAGTTGCGGGCCCCCTTCGGCACGCGCGGGACCGTATCGGAGCGTGGATACACTCATCCGAGAGCCGATGAGCGAGTCGACTTCCCTCTACCGCCGCCACCGCCCGGGCTCCTTCGACGAGGTCGTGGGGCAGACGCACGTCGTCCGCACCCTGCGCAACGCGGTCGAGCAGGGCAAGGTCCACCACGCCTACCTGTTCGTCGGCTCGCGCGGGACCGGCAAGACCTCGATGGCGAAGATCCTCGCCCGCTCCCTCAACTGCGAGCGCGGCGGGCCGACCGTCACCCCCTGCGGCGAGTGTGAGTCCTGCGTGACGATCGCCGCCGGCACCTCGGTTGACGTGATCGAGATGGACGCCGCCTCTAATCGCTCGGTCGACGACGTCCGCGACTTGCGCGAGCGCGTCGCCTACGCGCCCGCCGGCGGCCGCTGGAAGGTCTACATCCTCGACGAGGCGCACATGCTGACCAAAGAGGCCTGGAACGCCTTCCTGAAGACGCTGGAGGAGCCGCCGCCGAACACCGTCTTTGTCCTCGCCACCACCGAGTCCCACAAAGTGATGGCGACGATCGCCGACCGCTGCCAGCGCTTCGACTTCCAGCGCCCCTCCCTGGAGCAGATCTCCGAGGTCCTGAACCGGGTCGCCGCGGCCGAGTCGATCGAAGTCGACGAGGGCGCGGTGGCGATGATCGCCCGCTCCGCCCAGGGCAGCTTCCGCGACGCCCTCGGCACCCTCGACCAGCTCGTCGCCTTCGGCGGCAACCACGTCGAGCTGAAAGACGTGCTGGAGATGCTCGGCGCCGCCGACGCCGAGCTCCTCTTCGAAGCGGTCGACGCAGTAATCGCCGCCGACCCCAAAGGCGTGCTCCTCGGCGTCGAGAAGATGGCCCGCTCCGGCCGCGACCCCTCCCAGTTCGCCCGCGACCTCCTCGCCCACCTCCGCCACCTCCTGATCACCCAAACCACCGGCGAAGTCCCCACCACCTTCGTAGTGACCGCCACCGACACCGCCCGCATGCAGTCCCAAGCAAGCTCAATCGGAGCAGCCACTCTCGTGCGAACCATCGACGAGCTGGCAGATGCCCTAACTGCAGTGAGAGAGGGGGACGATGCTCGCATGGCAGTGGAGATAGCTCTGCTGAAAGCTGCGCGACCCGATCTCGATCCCGATACGGCTGGACTGCTCAGGCGGATCGAGAAGCTCGAGAGTCGGCTGACTGGGGGCGCTCGGGCCGCGGGTCCTGCCGCTGCAGGGGACCCACCACCTCCTGCAACTGCGCAGGAGGTGGTCCCCCCTACGACGTCACCCACGGCAGACGCCGCACCAGCTGACGACCCACCTCCAGCCGAACCGTCTCCATCTCCCGCGCCTGCACTAGGCGAGGATCCGCCGCCCGCGGAAGAGGAAGAGGCCGAGGCATCTCCACCGCCTGAGCCCGCGGCGTCTGCCGCTCCGGCCTCTCCGGCGGGTGGCGCGGATTTGGGGGACCGCCACTCGCTAAATGCGAGTGGTGGTGGGACCAAATCGGCGACAGGACCCGCCGGCCAGGACGCACCGTCTGCCGCTCTGTCCCTAGAGGAGATCCAACGTGTCTGGCCCGCCGTCTTGCAGGAGCTGGCGGAGAGCGCGCCGGCCTTGGTGGCCACCTTCGCAAGCGCCCGCCCCGTTGCTATGGAGGACGCCGGTCTTCAGATCGGGTTCCCAGCCGACGAGCGGTTCAACAAGAAGAAGGCAGAGTCGCCGGAGCGGCGCGATGCTGTTGCGGCTGCCTTTGAGACGGTTGTCGGACGAGCGCTGAAGCCAAGCTATGTAGTTCTCGAGGATGAGGTGGCGCCGCCGGATACGCCGGCGCCGAGCAGTGGTGAGGAGATTGACGAGGAAGAGCTGCTGGAGCGGCTGAAGAGCGAGTTCAACGCGGAGGAGGTCAGTTAGGTGGCGCGAGGAGGCGGACCCGGAGGCTTCGACATCAACGCCCTGATGAAACAGGCGCAGCAGATGCAGGCCGACATGATGGAGGCGCAGGAGAAACTGAAAGACGAGGTCGTCGAGGCGAGCGCCGGCGGCGGCATGGTCAAAGTGAAGATGGGCGGTGACCTGACGTTGCGGGAGATCGTCATCGACCCGGAGGCGATCGACCCCGAGGAGGCCGAGATGCTCCAGGAGATGGTGCAGGCCGCCGTCAACGAGGGGCTGCGCGCCGCCCAGGAGCTCGCCAGCTCGAAGATGGGCGGCATCGCCGGCGGCGACCTCGGCGGCATGGGGGGCCTGCTCGGTTGAGCGAGGGCCCGGCACCGCTGGCGCGGCTGGTAACCGAGCTCTCGCGCCTGCCGGGGATCGGCCGGCGCACGGCGGAGCGCCTCGCCTTCCACCTGCTGCGCGCGCCCGACGAGGAGGCCTTCGCCCTCGGCGACGCGATCCGCGAGGTGAAGGAGAAGGTCGGCCTCTGCGAGGAATGCTTCAACCTCGCCGAGGGCCCGCTGTGCCGGATCTGCGCCGACCAGAACCGCGACCGCACGATGATCTGCGTGGTCGAGGAGCCGGCCGACGTGATCCCGATCGAGCGCACCCACGAATACCGCGGCCTCTACCACGTGCTCGGTGGGGCGCTGTCGCCGATCGACGGCGTCGACGCCGAAGACCTGAAGATCGGCGAGCTGCGGCGGCGAGTCGAGCGGGGCGGCATCGGCGAGGTCGTGCTGGCGACCAACCCGACCACCACCGGCGAGGCGACCGCCCTCCACATCGCCGACATGCTGCGCGGGCAGGTGACGGTGACGCGCCTGGCAAGCGGTCTTCCCGTCGGGGCCGATCTCGAGCACGCCGACGAGGTCACGCTCGGCAAGGCTCTGGCCGGCCGAAGAAGTCTGGAATAAGCGGCAACCGACATTTGTCCTGGACGATCGTCGGCTCGCAAATAGCGGCTTTTTGAAAATCGAGCGTCCGGCTGCTTCGCCAAGGTCATCCTGTGTCCGACCAGCCGAAGACGGGGCGGAGGGCCGAAGACGCAGGGCGGAGGGCCGAAGACGGCTCTCCAGCAGGACGGATCGCCCTCAAGGTCTCGGCGATGCACGCCGATCTTCTCAGCAGCTTGCACGAGGAGATTGGAACCAATGGAGGGAGCTTCGCCGACGCGGCCCTACGGCTGGCCGGTGAGTTCGGGTCGGTGACTGCGGCTGCCGTCGAAGCGGCCCAAGGCGCTGAGGGGCGCCCGGGTGACGTTCGCCGGCCGA
>JBQCEW010000043.1:0-4593 GCA_051959815.1 Solirubrobacterales bacterium | reverse complement strand
GGGTTCGCCACAGGCTGACTAAAGCTGGAGGACTCGTTACATGACTGCTATCCGACAATCGCCCTGGTCACTTCGCTTTTACGCGGGGATCATGATCGCGATAGCAATTTTGTCTCAGGTGAGGGGCGGTAGGGGAAGCTGGGCAGGTGTCCTATGGACTGTTGCGCTTGGAATAGCGACGTGCACCGGGAGTCGGGCCATCTGGTGGTTGCTTGTAGTGGGGGATGTTCTTATCCTGATCGAATTGCTTGTCAGGGGTCACTGGGAGGTGGCTCTTTTTCTCCTCGTCGGTCTGGTTCTGCTTTTCACCCCGGCATCGCGGCGGTTCGTATTCGCACGCGACCCGGAGCCGAGCCAGGTTTCGGGTGTCTAATTAGGTAGCGAGGCCGGAGTTTGGGTGCTCGCAGTGATGGTTGGAGGTCTTGCCGTGAAGCGCTATCGAGTGCGGCGTTTGGTCAAGGAACGGGACGTAGACGGTCTGCTTGCTGCTCTGGACGAGGGGAGGGCACAGCGGTCAGCGTTGGGTCGCATTCGGATAGTGAATGCCCTTGGCAAGATCGGGGACCCCAAAGCAGTGGAGCGACTTTCGAAAGTATTGGTTGCCGACCCGAGCGCGCAGGTACGCGGTATGGCCGCTCTCGCGCTGGGGTTGCTCGGAGATCCATCGGCCATTCATTTCCTGAAAAAAACGCTAAGCGATCCCGGTGGCAATCGAATGTGGGCAATTCGCGGTCTCGGCGCATTGCGTGACCGCGGGAGCGTTCCTTGGTTCATCGGCTACCTTGATTCGACCTACGAGGAATACCGCCAATTCGCAGCTGATGCACTGGGTGATATCGGTGATCAAGCCGCGGTCCAGCCTTTAATCAAGGCGCTGGGTGATTCGAAGTGGGGTGTGCGTCAAGCGGCGGCAACTGCGCTGGCGAAGCTCGAAGATCCCCGGGCACTCGAGCCTCTCCGACTTGCTCGACGATCAGCAATGGGTCTTCCCCGTAGGCGAATACGGAAGGCATTGAGCAAGCTCGAATCTCGACTACAGGGTGCTCGGAAGGGAGATACGGCTACGAGCCCCATGTCGGGCAAGAAGCGGATTGAACATGAGCAAAAGTTCATGTTCCCGCTCCTGATAGCAATATCGTTCTTTGAGGGTCTGGAAGCGAGGATCAGAGGGCGGAGGAACCCAGATGAGGTCGCCTACATCGGGGGAAACCTGTTTACCTCGGGTTGGCATCACGAGGCCTTCGAGTTCCTCCAGAAGGCGGTGAAGGAATTTCCAGACGATCCGGAGATCCGCCTTCTCTACGCGACGATGCTGCTGGAGTTCGAACCTGACGAGGTTGCGGCAGAAGCCGCCAAAGCCATCGAGCTCGACCCAGATGAACCTTTGCGCCTGGTGCGTGCGGCGAACCTGATGTTTGGCGTGTCGGAGGTCGAGGCTGCGCGCTCATATGCCACCCGGGCGAGGGAGCTTGCGCCGCCTGACTTCCTGTTTATGCCGGGTCTAATTGATATCGAGGGTGTTCTGGCGGACCACGATGGTCACGATGGCCTAGCCGAGGAAAAGTTTCGCTCTGTCTTCCAAGACGACCCGGGAGACGAGACCAAGGCTAGGCGCCTTGCTTTCTTCTTGGCGAGGCGGGACCGCCTAGAAGATGGAGTGGCGGTCCTTGATGAGGCGTTGAAGCACGCCGAGGCAACGGACAACTTGACCGCCTGGCGTGCTCGGATGGTGGCGGCGATTACTGAGCGGCGGGAGTCTTAGATCTCTTGAAGCGCGCTTGAATCCAGTCAATCGCAGGCTGCATCAGCCAGATGAACGTTCCCGTGTCATCCGGCGGCTCGGGCGGCCCGCCTTCTCTTTTGAACGCGTACGCCAGTCCGAGTCGAACTCCAAGCATGCCCATCGGTTCCTCCCACGTGGTTGGTGGCTAGTTCCCGTTAGGCAGGCTAGCGGCATTGCAGAGGTCTCGCCGGGATTTCGGTCTTTGGACGGCGCTAGCGTCCGGGGAGAGTGCCTGATCTGCTGATCCTTTTCCTCGCTGCTTGCGGGACTGCGCTTGCCACGGGCCTGGGCGCGATCCCGGTCTGGTTCCTCGGCCAGCGGGCCGCGGCGCTGACGCCGTTCCTGCTCGGCATCGCCGCCGGGGTGATGGGGATCGCCTCGATCTTCGGGCTGCTCGTCCCGGCCGCTGAAGAAGGCTCGGTGGGGGCGGTGCTCGCGGGGCTGTTCGTCGGCGGCGTTCTGCTCGGGGTGGCGCGCCGGCGGCTGCGGCCGGAGGCGGCGTTCATGGGGCGGCGGGGGCCGGGGGCGCGGACCTCGGCGCTGGTCTTCGCGGTGCTCTTCGTCCACAGCTTGCCGGAGGGTCTGGCGGTGGGAACGGCTTACGCCTCGGAACGGGCGGGGTTGGGGCTGTTCGTGATCCTCGCAATCGCGATCCAGAACGTGCCGGAGGGGACGAGCGTGGCGATCCCGATGGAGACGGCCGGGTTCGGGCGGGCGCGGCAGTTCTGGGCCGCGGTGGGGACGAGCGCGCCGCAGCCGGTCGGGGCGGTGATCGCCTACCTGGCGGTCGAAGAGGTGACGGCGCTGCTGCCGTTCTCCTTCGCCTTCGCCGCCGGCGCGATGCTGAGCCTGATCGCCTTCGAGCTGCTGCCGCAGGCCTACGAGGACCGGGCGCGCCGGCTAGCTCCCAGCCTCGGGCTGGCCGCGGGCGCAGGGGCGATGATGTTGCTAGATCTCATTCTGGGCGTCTAACTCAAGTCATCAAATTGGTTAGCGTTGTATAACCGGTGGCCATGGGCGATCTGGAGATGGAAATCCAGGAGATCCTCGAAGAGGAGGCGCGCGACGCGCTTGCCGCGGGTTGGGCTGAGGTACGCGCCGAGGAGACCGAGATCGGGCTGACGCTCCACCTGGAGCCGATGAAGCTGAAAGCGGCGCCGCTGGAGATCCATTTCGACTCCGACGAACTGCTCGTCTGCTCGCCCGGCCGCAACGACATGATCTGCGAGTTCTTCTCCGAAGAGCCGGAGGAGATCAGGGTCCAGGTACGGGCGCTGGCCGCTGCGCTCATCAGCGGCAGGTACTTCGAGCGCAAACGCGAAGGCTCGCCAAACATCGAAGCGGAGTGGCCGGGTCCCGACGGCGAGATGCAGAAAGCCGAGCAGGTCATCCTCGCGATCTCGCTCCGCAAAGAAGGCGACGTCCACACCATCGCCTACGAGCCGTACTAGCTCTTCGGCTAGAAGACCGCCAGCACGCCGAGTGCCAGGACGCTTGCCGCTACTACGGCGAGGGCGATTGCGGTTGAGGCGCGGTCGAAGCGGCCGAGGGCGTTGTCGCCCATCAGCTCGCGGTCCTTGGCGAGGGAGCGGATAAAGGGGAGCATCACAAGGAGCAGGACGGCGTTCAGGGCCTGGGTGAGGAAGAGGATTTGGATCAGGGGGGCGCCGGGGATGAGGACGAGGCCGGCGGCGAGGACGGTGACGGCGGCGAAACCGAGGTAGAAGGTGCGGGCCTCGGCGAAGCTGTCGTTGAGGTCGGCGCGGCGGCCGAGGGTCTCGGAGATCGAATAGGCGGTGGAGAGGGGGACGATCGCCGCCGCCAGCAGCGCCGCGCCGAGGAAGCCGAGGCCGAAGAGGGTCGCGGCGGCGTCGCCGACGAACGGTTGCAGGGCGCGGGACGCGTCGCTGGCGTCGTTGACGTCGATGCCCTCGGCGTGCAGCGTCGCGGCGCAGGCGACGACGACGAAGAGGCCGATCACGCCGGTCAGCACGGCGCCGACGATGACGTCGACACGCTCGTAGCGCAGGTCCTTCACGTGCAACTGCTTGTCAACGGCGTAGGACTGGATGAAGGCGAGGCCCCAGGGCGCCAGCGTCGTCCCGACGGTGGCGACCGCCACCAGGAGCGCGTCGCGGTTGAGCGGGATGCTGGGGACGACGAGGCCGCGGGCGGCTGCGCCCCAGTCGGGGTGGGCTGCGATTCCGGCGATGACATAGGCGACGAAGACCGAGCTGAGCAGGAGCAGCAGGTGCTCGACGCGGTGGAAGTTCTCCCGCAGGACGAGGGCGGAGATAACGATCGCCGCCAGCGGCACGCTGATGTAGCGGCTCATCCCGGTCAGGAGGTCCATGCCGGCCGCCACCCCGGCGAACTCGGCGCAGAGCGTGCCAGTGTTGGCGACGAGGAGCGCCGCCATCACCAGCGCCGCGGCGCGGCGGCCGAAGCGCTCGCGGACCAGCGTCAGCAGTCCCTTGCCGGTGACGACGCCGAGCCGCACCCCGACCTCGTGGAAGACGATCAACGCCGCGGTCGAGACCGCGAGGACCCAGAGCAGCTCGTAGCCGTAGCGGGCGCCGAGGATCGAGTAGGTGGTGATGCCGGCCGGGTCGTCATCGGAGAGGCCGGCGAGGACGCCGGGGCCGACCACCGCCAGCAGCGCCGCCACCCCGCCCGTCCGCAGCAGCAGCCGCCGGTGACGGGCGAGGCGCCAGTGCGTGTGGCGACCCGGCGTGCGGTGGGGATGCGGCATGCGCTGCATACGTTGACGCCCCGGCGGGACGAGCCGCATCGCGTGGTTCCTTCCGGTC
>JBQCEW010000042.1:0-7859 GCA_051959815.1 Solirubrobacterales bacterium | reverse complement strand
CGGCGAGCTTGGCCAGGCGCTCCTGGAGCTTCTCCCGATCGAAGTCGGAGTCGGTGTTCTCGACCTCCGTTTTGATCTGGTTGATCCGGCCTTTGATGTCCTCGGCGTCACCGGCGCCGTCGATGATCGTCGTGTTGTCTTTGGCGACGACGACGCGGCGGGCGCGGCCGAGCTGGGCGAGCTGGGTGTTCTCCAGTTTCAGGCCCATCTCCTCGGTGATCACCTCGCCGCCGGTGAGGATCGCGATGTCCTCCAGCATCCGCTTGCGGCGGTCGCCGAAGCCCGGAGCTTTGACGGCGACGCCGGTGAAGGTACCGCGGAGCTTGTTCACGACCAGGGTCGCGAGGCACTCGCCCTCGACGTCCTCGGCCACGATCAGCAGCGGTTTGCCGTTCTGCATCACCTGCTCGAGAATCGGCAGGATGTCCCGCACGGAGCCGATTTTCTGGTTGGCGATGAGGACGAAGGGGTCGTCCAGCACCGCCTCCATGCGGTCCTGATCGGTGACCATGTACGGCGAGATGTAGCCCTTGTCGAACTGCATCCCCTCGGTGAACTCGAGCTCCATCCCGAAGGTCTGGCCCTCCTCGACGTTCACGACGCCGTCCTTGCCGACCTTGTCGATCGCGTCGGCGATCACGTTGCCGATCTCGTCGTCACCGGCGGAGATGGCGGCGACGCGGGCGATCTGCTCTTTGCCGGCGACCTCCTTGCTCTGCTTGTTGCGGAGGTTGTCGACGACCTCCTCGACCGCCTTCTCGATGCCGCGGCGCAGGGCCAGCGGGTTGGCGCCTGCGGCCACGTTCTTCAGGCCCTGGCGGACGATCGTCTGCGCCAGCAGGGTGGCGGTGGTGGTGCCGTCACCGGCGACGTCGTTGGTCGCGGTCGCGACCTCGCGGACGAGCTGGGCGCCCTGGTTCTCGAAGACGTCCTCGACCTCGACCTCGCGGGCGATCGTGACGCCGTCGTGGGTGATCGTCGGCGCGCCGAACTTTTTGTCGAGCACGACGTAGCGGCCTTTCGGCCCGAGGGTCACCTTGACGGCGTTGGCGACGGAGTCGACGCCAGCCTGCAGGGCCCCGCGGGCATCCTCTGCGTACTTCAGCTCCTTGTGAGCCATTTGTTTTCAGTCCTCCTTATTACGTAAGTCCGGTGGGAGCTAGGCGACCTTGGCCAGGACGTCCGACTCGCGCAGCACCAGCAGTTCGTCGCCCTCGACGGTCACCTCGGTGCCGCCATATTTGGAGTAGAGGACCTCGTCCCCCTCCGCGACGTCGAGCGCGCGGCGGCTGCCGTCGTCGTTGACCGCGCCGTCGCCGACGGCGATCACCTTGCCCTTCTGCGGCTTCTCTTTCGCCGTGTCGGGAAGGACGATGCCGCTCGCGGTCGTCTCCTCCTCCTCGATCGGCTTGACGATCAGCCGGTCCCCGAGGGGCTTCAGCTTCATCCGTGAACCTCCGTTGTCGGTCAGTGGTGGGTTGGAAAAGTCGAGAATTGCCGCTCTGAAGCCAAATTCCTGACTCTGGCGGCGTTGGCACTCTCAGGGGTGGAGTGCCAACGACAGGAAAGATAGCGATGTGGTGGTGGCGGTCAAGTCCGTCACGGAATTTTCACGGCGATTCAGTCCCTCGCCAGCAGGCGACAGCCGAGCAATTGCGAGATCCCTTCGCCGCCGCGGCGCATCACCCAGTCGTGGTTCCACTCGAAGGCGGGGCGCAGCAGCGGCGCCAACAGGTTCATCCACGGCTTCGTCGTGCTCACGTTCCACTCGTAGAGGACCGCAGTGATGCCGTCCTGCTCGTAGAGGCGCCAGCGGCCGGTCCCTTCCAGCTCCCCGACCGCTTGGCCCTCCATCAGGGTCGGGTACTCGATCCGGGTCGTCGTCACCTCGAAGGAGACCCTGTAGGGCAGGAGGCTCTTCCAGACCATGCGGGAGACGCTGCCGAGGCCGCCGTCGTTCCCCGCTTGCAGCTCCGTCGCCTCCTCCACCCCGCGCCACCAGCTCGGCCAAGCGCCCTGGTCGTGGATCGCCTCCCAGACCGGCTCGCGTGGGCTCTCCAGCAGCCAGGTGGTGAGGAAGGCGTACTCAGCCATCGCTAAGTGCCTACGCCTCTCGCCGCCATCCGGTTCAGTTGTGGTGGGGGGTCTCCCCGTTGCCGAGATGGGTGTGGGGCGGCTCGACGATCTGCGAGAAGCGGATCACCGTGACCATGTCGTCGGCGGAGACGGGGCGGCTGTAGATCTGCTCGAGGAAGCGGATCTCCTCCTCGAGGCGGCGGAACTCGGGGTTGTCGTGCTCGATGTCCCGACGGGTCAGCTCACCGGCCGGCTTCACCTCGACGTCGTCGATCACGGCGGTGAAGATCTTCTCCCGCGGGCTGTGGCGGAAGCCGACCGTGATCCAGACGACCTGGCCCCGCTCGTACTTGTTGCTCTTGTCGCCGAGCCGGATCGTCGCCGTCTTGCGACCGCGCTTGAGCTGATCGACGAAGACCGCGGAGTAGAAGTTGAGAACGTAGATGCCACCTCGCATTTGCGCTGCGAGCGTATATGAGAGCGCTCGCGACCGGGAGAAGAAAGCTCCCAACTTTTTTCTTCGCCCTCTGGACGAACGTTCGGTTTAGGTAGAGCTTTTGCCGCCGCCACCGATCAGAAAACGGTGGCAGAGGCACGCATCACCGGCCGCCTGTTCCTCGCGGCGCTCGCTTGCGCGAGCGCGCTGCTGCTGCTCCCGCTGGCGGCACCGGCGCAGGCGATGAAGTGCGACGGCAAGAAGGTGACGATCATGGGCACCGCCGGCCCCGACCACATCGTCGGCAAGAACGGCAACGACGTGATCTACGGCGGTGGTGGTGACGACGTCATCACCGGCGGTCCCAACGGCAACGACACGATCTGCGGCGGGCCGGGCGATGACACGCTGATCGGCGGCCACGGCTACGACTCCCTCCACGGCGAAGGCGGCAACGACCACCTCGAGGGCGACACCGGCTCCGATCAGCTCGACGGCGGCGAAGGCGAAGACACGCTCGACGGCGAAAAGGGGGCCGACGCGCTCCACGGCGGCGGCGGTGACGACAAACTGCTGGGCTCCAAGGGCCCCGACAAACTCGACGGCGGGGCCGGCAACGACTTCATCGACGGCCAGCAGGGCAGCGACGACATCGAAGGCGGCGGCGGCGAAGACAAGCTGCTCGGCGACAAGGGCAACGACACGATCAACGGCGGTGCCGGCAATGACCAGATCGAAGGCGGCCCTGGCGACGATCCCCATCTCGACGGTGGCGGCGGCAGCGACGAAGTGATCGGCGGGGCCGGCATCGACAACGCCGACGGCGGGGCCGGCGACGGCGACATCGTCCGCGGCGACAACGGCACCGACACCCTCTCCGGCGGCCCCGGCGGCAACGACATCGTCTCCTACGCGAGCGCCAGCCGCGGCGGCATCGACGTCAACCTCGCCGCCGGCACGGCGAAAGGCGACGGTCACGACAATCTCTCCGGTTTCGAGGACGTAGTCGGCTCGCCGCAGCCCGACGACATCGTCGGCGACGGCGATCAGAACCGGATCGACGGCGGTGTCGGCAACGACACGCTGCAGAGCGGCGGTGGCGGTGGCGAAGCGTTCGGCGGCCCCGGCAGCGACGAATGCGACGGCTTCGCGGTCGTTAACTCCTGCGGCCCGGAAGCCGCTCCGCCCCCCGGCGGCGCCTACGTGATCCTCAACCAGGGCCTCGCCGGCTCCAGTCTGATCGTCCAGGGCTCCCCGGGCGCCGACGACATCCGCGTCAGCCTCGGTGCCGGCGGCTGGACCGTCTCCAACAGCTCCGCCCCGATCGCGCCCGGCGACGGCTGCCTCGCCAACGGCCCGAACAACGTCGTCTGCGGTGGCGACCCCTCGCTCTCGCTGATCGTGGTCACCGGCGACAGCGGCGACGACACGCTGGCGATCGACGGCAGCGTCCCGGCCGGTGCCCACGTCCGCATGAACGGCAACGCCGGCAGCGACACCCTGATCGGCGGCAACGGCGACGACGTGCTGGAAGCGGGCGAGAACTACAACGGCCCCGACAACGGCAACGACACCCTGATCGGCAACGCCGGCAGCGACGTCCTCTACGCCGACCCCGGCGCCGACACCCTCGACGGCGGCCCCGGCAACGACCTGCTCGTCTCCTCCGTTGCCACCTGCCAGGGGCACACCTTCGACGGCGGCCCCGGCGAGGACACCGTCTCCTACGCCCGCTCCGACGCCAACCTGCGGATCGAACTCGGCGGCACCGGCAGCACCCCCGGCTGCGGCAATCCCGACCACATTGCCGCCAGCAACGACAGCCTCGAGGGGTCCGACGGACCCGACGAACTGATCGGCGACAACCACGACAACAGCCTGCTCGGCCATCTCGGCGCCGACACCTTCATCGGCAAAGGCGGCAGCGACTTCATCGATGCCGCCGACGGCCATCGCGACAAAGCGATCGACTGCGGCGGGGGCAACGACGAAGTCGTCAAGGACCCGCAGGACCCCGAGGGCACCAGCTGCTGAGGCAGCGGCTCAGCCCTCGAATCCCTCCTCGCCGATCTGGGGCACGAAGCGACAGGGGCTGATCGCTTCGCTCTCGACGCGTTCGCCGCGGCGGCGCAGCAGCGTCAGCACGTCGCTGTCGCGGCCGGAGATCGGGACGACCAGGCGGCCCCCGTCGGCGAGCTGATCGATCAGCGTCTGTGGCGCAGACGGAGCGGTCGCGTGGACGGCGATTGCGTCGAACGGGGCGCGCTCCGGCACGCCGAGGCTGCCGTCGCCGACGAACAGCTCGACGTTGGCGATCCGGAGCGAATCCAGCGCCTCCGCCGCCGTCCGCGAGAGCGTCTCGTAGCGCTCGATGCTGACCACGTGCGCGGCCAGCCCCGCCAGCACCGCGGCCGAGTAGCCGGAGCCCGTTCCCACCTCCAGCACCAGCTCAGAGCCCTCCAGCTCCAGCGCCTGGCAGATAGCGGCGACGATCCAGGGCTGCGAGATGGTCTGCTCCGCGGCGATCGGCAAGGCAGCGTCAGCGTAGGCGCGGTCCCGCACCCCCGCCGGCACGAAGGCCTCCCGCGGCACCTCCCCCATCGCCGCCAACACCCGCTCGTCCTCGATCCCCCGCCGTCGCAGCTGCCGCTCGACCATCCGGGCTCGACGGTCGGCGAAGCGATTCACGGGTCCAGCGGGTGCTGGGAAAAGCCGGGCCTGAAGGTCCACTTTGGCCTGAAGATCCACTTCCGTTTTTTTGTCAGGCACTTGAGATGACCGTCCCAGTCCTCCGCGGAAAGGGGCTCGGGACCGAACCATTCGATTCGCCGATCCCGCTTCGAATAACCCCAGCTAAACCCGAGGATGGCTCGAGCTTCTTTGCGAAACTCATGGAGCTTGCCTCCGGTGCCACAGAGGAAAGTGTGGGCAAGGAGGTCCTGGTCCTGGTCACCCACGTGGGGGCCATCTAAGAGGCCAGATGAGGGGCCGAAGTAGATGAACGGGAGCGGGGTGGCGAACTTCGGGTGGTGATCGACGCGGAAACCCGATTGCGACTCGTCATCCGGCGAGTTGACCTTCACCATTTGTATCCAGCCATAGATGTGGTCATACCCGACTCCGGCGGTGCTGATGGTTGCCTCGCAACGGGGAAAACCCCGGGCAACCTCAGGGCACCCATACGCCTCGGGATCGGTGTTGACAGCGATCTCCACTCCAACCGTGCCTTCGATGCCGGCCCAGCGAAAGGGCATCTCGATCGTCCTTGGGGTTTCGGGCGAGGTGATCAAGGGGGACGAACCCTCAGTAGATGTAGTTCCGCAGCTTGTGGGGCTCCAGGACCGTGACGCGGCCGCGGCCGGAGCGGACGACGCCGGCGCGCTCGAGCTCGGCGAGGAAGCGGCTGACCGACTCGCGGGAGGTGCCGGCGAGCTGGGCAAGATCGGTCTGGTTCATCTGGATCGTGACCTCTTCGGTGGGATCGCCGTCGCCGCCCCCATCGTCGTGGGCCTCGCGGCTGAGCTGGGCGAGGATCCCGGCGACGCGGCTGGGAACGGTCTGGAAGGACTGGCGGGAGAGGCGGACGTTGGCGGCGCGGAGGCGACGGACGAGGCCGGCAACGAGCTTGAGGGAGATCTCGGGATGACGTGCGAGCAGCGAGCGCACGTCGTTGGCTGGCAGCGCCAGCAGCTCCCCTTCGGTCAGCGCCTCGGCGCTGGCGGAGCGTTTGTCGCCGTCCAGCATCGCCAGCTCGCCGAAGATCTCGCCCGGGCCGAGGGTCGCGAGCGTGATCGCCCGCCCGTCGGAGTGTTCGCGGGTGACCCGGAAGCTGCCCTCCTTGACGATGTAGCAGGCATCGGAATCGTCGCCCTCATGGAATACCCGGGTGCCGGCCGGAAAGCTGCGCGGCACGGCGACGTGCGAGAAGCGCTCCAGCTCCCCCTCCTCCAGGTCCGCAAAGAGCGTCACGCTCTTCAACAGCTCGACCGCACTCTGATCGGTCTCAGGCACTACGAGGATTATGGCAATGGCTTGGCCGGGCGGCCAAGTGAAGGAATGCCAGCGTGATCAGGCGGCTGGCTGGTAAGGCATATAGCGCTGCATGAACTCGCCGAAGCGCGGAACGGTGAAGTCGATGTAGCCAAAGTCTTCAGTCGCGTAAATCAGTCCCTTGGCGATCAGCTGCTGGCGCACAGGAGATGCCTTGTTTACCGTCTGGCCAACTTTCTCGGCCACCTGCCCGGATCTGAATGGGCCGTCGCCGAGCTCAGCCATGGCTCGCATGTATCGACGCTCCCGTTCGGTGGCACGCTGCACCCGCACCTCATACGTGCTCTTGTCCAGTGCTGCCTGCGCAGCGGGGATGGCGCTCTCGATCACCGTAAGCTCGATAGGCGATTCAGAAGCCAGGTTCCAGGTGTGCTTTCCGAGCTGCTGGATGTAGAAGGGGTAGCCGGCCGTCCACTCCAAGGCTCTCTCCACTGCCTCCTCAGAGAACTCGACGCCTTGCCGGCGTGCCGGCTCCACAAGTGCCGCGGTGGCGGCCGATCGGTCAAGGCTTGCGATCACGGGGAAGTCGAACAACCTCTCGGCGTAGGAGCGAGCCTCGCCGGTCAACTGGGGAATCTGCGGCAACGCTGCAGCCGCTACCGCGATTGGCAGCGATTTCTGATTCACGCGGTGAAGGGCGCTGATCAAGGCTCGGTATTGCACCTCCTCCACGAACTGGAGCTCGTCGAGGAAGAACGCGATACCTGCTTCCTTCTCTTTCACCGTTGTACCCACCTGAATCAGGAGCTCGGTCAAGTCGGCGGTGATCGCCCCCTCGTCGGCGGACTGGAGGTCTACGGCAAAAGCAAATCCTTCCGGGCCCGTAACTCTGATCGTCTTCAGGTGATCGAGGGCCTCGCGAATACGCGCGCTTATCCTCGTGCTCAGACTGAGGCGACCAAGAGCCCTGCCCGCGTCTCGCGCAATCTCTTCGACCAGGTTCGTGTCAGGGGTCAGCTCGTGGTAGTAAGTCAAGAAGCCGCTGGTCTCGGCTTGATCTTCGAAAGCATTGAGCAAGACCGTCTTGCCGACGCCGCGTAGACCACGAGCGATGATGCTCTGCTCGGTGAGTCCGCCTTTTAAACGTCCGAGGAGAACTCGGAATTGCTCGATCTCCCCCTCGCGACCCGCCAACTCAGGAGGGCGGGAGCCTGCATTTGGGGTGTAGGGATTCGCGATGGGATCCACAGTTCTAGGTTCTTATATCAAGTTGATGATATAGCCGTATAACTATGTATAACTCCTCAGAAGTTGCTCAGGACGTGGCCGTGAGTTTGCGGGGGCCGCGGCTGAAGCC
>JBQCEW010000041.1:0-5734 GCA_051959815.1 Solirubrobacterales bacterium | reverse complement strand
GAAGGCGGTCTCGACGGGCTCGTCAACAACGCCGGGGTGGCGGTGCCGGGGCCGCTGGAGACGGTGCCGATCGAGGACCTGCGCTACCAGCTCGAGGTCAACCTCGTCGCCTATGTAGCGGTGACCCAGGCGATGCTGCCCGAGATCCGCCGCGCCGAAGGGCGGGTCGTCTTCCTCTCCTCGATCGGCGGCCGCATCGCCTTTCCCTTCGGCGGGCCCTACCACGCCTCGAAGTTCGGGACCGAGGCAATCGGCGACGTCTTCCGCCAGGAGCTGCGCCCGTGGGGACTAAAGGTGGCGATCGTCGAGCCCGGCTCGATCGACACGCCGATCTGGGAGCGCGGTCAGCGCAAGGGGGAGGAGATCGAAGCGAAATCGCCGCGGATGAACCTCCTCTACGGCGCCGCGATCGAGAAGTTCCGCAAGGTGATCGAAGACACCGCCGAGCGCGGAATCCCGCCGGAGAAAGTCGCGAAGGCAATCGCCCACGCGCTGGAGTCGCCGCGGCCGAAGAGTCGCTACCTGGTCGGCCTCGACGCAAAGGTCCAGGCGCGGCTGAAGCCCCTGCTCCCGACGCCCCTTTTCGACCGGCTCGTCGCTCGCCAGTTGAATCTCTAGAGCTGTCAAGCCGCCCCGAGCGTTCATATACTGGGGTTGCCGATTGACTGGTCAATCAACCGGAGGCCCCCTGGAATGCGCGTAGCAGCAGTACAGCTGAATTCGAACGGTGACAAGGAGCGGAACCTTGCTGCGGCGGAGCGGCTGGTCCGCGCTGCCGCTGCCGACGGCGCCGAATTCGTCGCCCTGCCGGAGAAGTGGAACCTGCTCGGCAGCGGCGAGGAACTGGTCGCCGGGGCGGAGCCTCTCGACGGGCCGAGCCTGAGCGCCGTCCGCGGCTGGGCGCGCGACCTCGGCATCCATCTCCTGGCGGGCAGCATCTCCGAGCGCGGTGAAGGGGGCGAGAAGCCCTCCAACACCTCGGTCCTGGTCGGCCCGGGCGGGGAGGACGTCGCGGTCTACCGGAAGATCCATATGTTCGACGTCGACGCCGGCGGCGTCTCCTACCGCGAGTCCGAGCACGAGCGCCCTGGGGCCGAACCGGTTGCCGCGTCGGTTGGAGACCTGACCCTGGGAATGACCGTCTGTTACGACCTTCGCTTTCCCGAGCTGTTCCGGATCCTCGCCCTGCGCGGGGCCCGGATCGTCGCCGTGCCCTCCGCCTTCACCCTCGCCACCGGCCGCGACCACTGGGAAGTGCTGCTGCGGGCGCGGGCGATCGAGGACCAGGTCTTCGTCGTCGCCCCCAACCAGTTCGGCGAGACGCCGCCGCACTACAGCTCCTTCGGGCGCTCGATGATCGTCGACCCCTGGGGTGTCGTCCTCGCTACCGCTCCCGACGGCGAGGGCTTCGTTGCCGCCGACCTCGACTTCGCCGCCCAGGACCAGGTCCGCGAGTCGCTCCCCTCGCTTGCCAACCGCCAGCCCGAGGCCTACCTCTGGCCGCAGCCAACGGAGAACCGCGGCTGATGACCCAGGCACCGCCGGCCGACAAACGGCGCCTCATCCTCGACGCCGCGATCCGCGTCTTCGCCCGCCAGGGCTTTCATGCCACCCGCGTCTCCGACATCGCCGACGAGGCGGGGGTCGCCTACGGCCTCGTCTACCACTACTTCAGCTCCAAGGACGAGGTTCTGAACGAACTCTTCATCGAGCGCTGGTCGCTGCTCCTGGCGGCGATCGAGGAGGCCGACCGCGCCGGCGGCGGTCCGCGCGAGAAGCTCGGTGTCGTCGCCGGCTTCATCTTCGACTCCTACCGCCACGACCCCGAGCTGATGAAGGTGATCATCGTCGAGGTCACCCGGGCGGCGAACTCGTTCGGGCAGACGCACCTGGAGGAAATCCGCCGTGCCTACGAGGGCATCGCCAAGATCGTCGCCGACGGCCAGGCGAGCGGCGCCCTGCGCGGCGACGTCGAGCCGATGTTCGCCTCGATGGCCTTCTACGGCGCGGTCGAGCAGTTGCTATCCGGCTGGATCTTCGGGACGATCCCCGCTTCCGATACCGACTTCGACCAGGCGCGGGATCTCCTTGTCACCACCATTTGTGATGGTCTAGAGCCACGCTGAGATGGTTTACTGCCCACTTCCCGTGGGGAAAGGTTTGAGCTGAGTGGATAACGATCTGGTCAAACGCCTCGTCTGGAGCGGTCTGCTGGCCGCCACCGGCGCTCTGGCGAGCATCGCCGCCTCGCGGGTCGCGGCGATCGTCTATCGCCGCATCTACAACGAAGACCCGCCGGAGTAGGAGGGACTGATGGCCGAGCCCGCGCAGAACCCGCCGCCGATTCCGCCTCCGGCCCCACCGCCTCCGCCCGACCAGCGCTCGCTGGCCGACCTCGTCGTCGACGTCTCCGAACACGCTTCGACCCTCGTCCGCGAGGAGATCGAGCTGGCGAAGGCGGAGATCTCGCAGAAAGTCACGAAGATCCTGCAGGGGTCGGCGATCGGGATCGCTGCCGGCACCTTCGCCTTCCTCGCCCTGATCCTGATCCTGCACGGCATCGCCTGGCTGCTCGGCGAAGAACTGTTCAGCGGCAACATCTGGGCCGGCTACTTCGTCACCGCCGGGATCTTCCTGTTGATCGCCGCGCTTGCCGGCTTCATCGCCTTCCGCGCCCTCAAGGCCGGCTCCCCGCCGGTGCCGGAACAGGCGATCGAGGAGGCGAAGCTGACCAAGGAGATGCTCGAAAAGGAGGCCTCGTGAGCACCGGTGCGCCAGGACGTTCCCCGGCGGAGATCCGCCGCGACATCGACTTCAAGCGCCGTGAGCTGGGGACCTCGGTCGAGGCCTTACGCGGGCGGGTCAACGAGCTGACCGATTGGCGCCGCCAGGTCGAGGAGCACAAAGACCAGCTAATCATGGGCGCCGCGGCCGTCGGTTTCTTCATTGGCGCGCGCGCGATGCTGCGCCGCCGCAAGCGCCGACGCAGCTAACGCTCGCTAGGCGACGAGCTCGGTTCGCACCGAGCCGACACCGAGCAGGCCGGGGCCGACGTGCGCCCCGAGGACGGGGCCGACCTCGGAGATGAAGGCGGGGTCGCAGCCGAAGATCTCGTAGCAGTCTTCGATCAGGCCGTCAGCAGTTTCTTTGTCCTGGATGTACTGGACAACCCAGCCATAGGCGCCTGATTCGTGGCGCTGGCGGGCGTAGCCGCGCAGCCGCTCCAGCGAGCGGGCGCGGGTGCGGACGCGCTCGACGGGAGTGATCTCCTCCTCGAGGGTGAGGATCGGCTTGATCTTGAGAGCGCCGCCGATCCAAGCGCGGGCGCCGCCGATGCGGCCGCCTCGGCGCAGGTACTCGAGGGTGT
Source organism: Solirubrobacterales bacterium (assembly GCA_051959815.1). Lineage (GTDB taxonomy): Bacteria > Actinomycetota > Thermoleophilia > Solirubrobacterales > 70-9 > VAYN01. The sequence goes on along the minus strand of JBQCEW010000041.1, from coordinate 2,367 downwards.
CGATCGCGAACCACATCTTCAGGTCGTTGCGGGTTTCCTCGGCGCGAGTGAGGACCCCCGCCGCGTCGGCGCCAGCCCTCGCGGCCGAAGAGGCGCCGAGAGCGCAGAGTCCCATGCCGCCGGCGGCTGAGCGCGAGTCCATCAAGTGCAGCCGCTCGCCGCCCTTGTCTTCCTCGATCAGCCGCTCCCGCGCCTGCCCCGCTGCCTCGAACGTTCCGGAGATGCCGGCGGAGATGTGGATCGAGACGACTTCCCGCCCTTCCGCCAGCAACGGTTCGTAGACCTCGAGGAAGTCGCCAATCGACGGCTGCGAAGTAGTCGCTCCGCTTTCGGAGGCCCGTAACCGCTCATAGAATTCGTTGAAGTCGGTGACCTCCGACTCCCGTTCCTGCTGTCCATCGACGGAGACATAAAGGCTGATCGTCTTGATCCCCCGCTCCGCCACCAGCTCCGTCGGCAGGTAGCCGGTCGTGTCGCAGACGACCGCAGTCTCGGCAGGGGAGCTCACCGGCGCGATTCTAGACGCGCTGTCTCCTTGTAGACCGACATGGGACGCTACACTTTGTGAAGTGAGCGATACCCCTAACGCAGCGATCACCCTCAGCGACAAGGCCGTCGAGAAGATCGGCGAGCTGCTCGGCTCTCAAGCCGATAGTGCCGACCAGGCGCTGCGCGTCGCGGTCCGAGGCGGTGGCTGCTCCGGCTTTCAGTATGCCCTCGCCTTCGACAAGGCCAAGGAGGACGACCATGTCTTCGAGGTCGACGGTGTCTCCGTCGTCGTCGACAAGGTGAGCATGCAGTTCGTCTTCGGCTCGGAGGTCGACTACGTGGAAGGCCTCCAAGGCGCCGGCTTTCAGGTCAACAACCCGAACGTGGTTGCGGCCTGCGGTTGCGGCTCCTCTTTCCAAGTGAAAGAGGATGCGGCTGAACAGGCTGCCTCCGCCGCCTAGACCGGCGCATTTCGGCGTCCTCGGTCGCTCGCGTGCAGAGCACGCCACGCTCCCTGCGTCCTTGAACTGCTTGGTCTAGACGACGGAGGAGCGTTATTCGATTTGCAGGGGCGGCGATTTCGCCGGAGGCGCAATCTGCACCAGGGCGTTATCGGGCTGCTCGGCGCCGAGGGCCTCGGCCAGCTCGCCGGACTCGAACATCTCCTCGACGATGTCGCAGCCGCCCAGCAGCTCGCCGTTGACGTAGAGCTGGGGAAAGGTCTGCCAGTCGGAGATCTCGGCCGTCACTTCGCGCAGCGGCTGCAGCGCGGGGAGGACGTCGATCGCGCCGTAATCGACGTCGATCTGGTCGAGTACCTGGACCACGCGCATCGAGAAGCCGCAGCGCGGCATGTCCGGGGTCCCTTTCATGAACAGCAGGACCGGGTTGGCGGCGATCAGCTCTTCTATTTTCGACTTCAGCTCTGGGTCGGCCATGGCGCCATTGTAGGGAGAGAGAGTCTCCGGCTTAGAACTGGGTGATGATCAGTCCTGCGAGGCCCATGAAGCCGGTCGCCATGACGACCATCAATCCGATGAAGGCCTGGAGCATCGTGTGCTGAAGGGCATCGATTCGCCCGGTCAGACGCGTGTCCATCTCGCTGACTCTGTCGTTCAGCTCGTCGAGGCGGGAATCGGTCCAGGTCGATCTCAATCTCATTGCTCCAGCGTAGGAGGACAGGTCGCACCTATGGCGCGCACAGCGTAACATTTTGTCGTCGGGAAGTGCGCGAAGGTGTGACTTAGGCCGGAACGCTGGTCTTGACCGACAGCGCGTGGATCGTGCCGTCGTCGAAGCGCTCTTTGACCGCGGCCTTGACCAGGCGGTGCTGGTCGATCCGGGAGAGACCGTCGAACTGGGGGGCGACGACGGTCGCGCGGATGTGGTCGCCGGTGCCGGTTTCGTCGATCACCTCGGCCTCGGCGCCGGGCAGCGCCGCCTCGATCATCCCCTTCAGCTCGGCGAGGTCGGCAGGCACTGCGTCAGCCGGAGGTGGAGGGCTCGCCGAGGGTCTCGAGCATCTCCTCGACCCGGACGAACTTGACCCGCGGGCGGCCGTGCGGCTCGCCGCGGCCGACCTCGGCCTGGTCGATCGCCTGCCAGTCGTCGAACGTGACGAAGCGGACGGCGCGCTCGGACAGCAGGTCCTCCACGGCGGACGGCTCCGGTGACGGCGGCTGGAGGAGCGTGCCCGAGGCGGTGTCCTCGAGCAGGTGGGCGATCGTCTCCAGGGCGTCCTTCTTGTTGGTGCCGATCACGCCGGAGGGCCCGCGCTTGATCCAGCCGGCGGTGTAGTGGCCCACCTTGTGGCCGGCGTCGTGGGAGTCGAGGACGCGCCCGCCGTCGTTGAGGATGGTGCCGCGCTTCTCGTCGAAG
>JBQCEW010000040.1:0-2949 GCA_051959815.1 Solirubrobacterales bacterium | reverse complement strand
GTCCGGGCGAAGTCGTTGCCGGTGAAGAGAAGCGGCTCGCCTGCGACTTTTGCCGTCGCGTAAACCATGCAATCGCAGAGGTTCAGAGCAGCTCGATGGCGCCCCTTTCCAAAGCGGACATAGGCATCTGCTGCCGCATCTAGATGCTGTGCTTCGAAGGGAATAACCGCCACATCGCGGTCTTCGATGAAGCGCGAGAGCGCAGCGCGCCCGGGCAATCCGTAGCGACGTACGAGCACCACCGTAGCCTCAACAAGAGTCGGCGTGCCAATTCCAACGCGAGGCGCTACTTCCATTTTCCCGAGCAGGCCCTCGGCGCCGTCCTCTTCGCCAATTGCAGCGATCACTACTGAGGTATCGAGAATCATCAGACTCCCCCCGGTCCAAATCCAAGAATGCCTTCGATTTCCTCCTTCGTGAGGGGCGGCTTTCCGCGCTCCTCCTCTGGGATCAGCGGCCAAATCTCTTTTTCGAAGAACTCGAGCAGGCTCTGCTTCGGCTTCCCTTTGCCACCCTCGGCCTCTCGTTCCAGTCGCTCCTTCTTTTCGCGCAACGCCTCGCGCACCGCGCCCGTCTTGGTGTCGCCGGTCATCTCGGCTATCTCTGCGGCCAATTTCTCCGCCTCCGTGTCCTTGATGTTCAGAGCCATGACGGGGTCGGTGTCTAAATTACCCCGATTCTGTCTGGAATGTTTGGTCTGCAAAAAGTCTATCAGGTTCGAGGTGTATTGTCCGACCGACAATGACTCGCTACAGAAACACTGCCTGCATGTCCCGCGACGGGAGAATCCGATCTGAAGAGGTGGCGGTGAAATTCGGCCGCAACCTCTGGCGCTGCCGGCGGCGAGCTTCGATGTCCCAGGAAGAGCTGGGTGCTCGGGCCGGCCTGCACCGGACCGAGATCGGGATGCTGGAGCACGGGACGCGGCTGGCCCGCGTCGACACGCTGATGAAGCTCGCCGGCTCGCTCTCGATCTCGCCGATGGAGCTGCTCGAGGGCATCCACTGGACGCCGGGAACCAGCAGCGAGGGCGGCTTCGCGATCAGCGAGCGGAGCCTGCCCCGGCGTCAACGCGACGACTGCGGCTCGAGCTCCTGTTAGGGCAGCTTGGCGCCGGCCAGCTCGACGTAGACCGCCGCCGTCTGCTCGGCGACGTCGCCCCAGTCGAAGCGGCGCACGTGCTCGTAGGCTTCGGCGACGAGGCGGTGACCGAGCTCGTCGTCGACGAGGACGCGGAGCGCCACCTCGGCCAGCGCTTCGGGGTCGTGGGCGCGGAAGCGCAGCCCGGCCTCCTCGTGCGGGACCACCTCGCGCAGGCCGCCAGTATCCGCGACGATGCAGGGGCAGCCGGAGGCCATCGCCTCCAGCGCCACCAGCCCGAACGGCTCGTAGATCGAGGGGACCACCGTCAGATCGGCGATCCGGTAGAGCGAGTGCAGGACGTCGTCGCCGATCCAGCCGAGGAAGGTGCCGTGCTCCATCAGCCCCAGCTCCTGCGCCTGGCGCTTCAGTTCCGCCTCGTGGGTGCCGGAGCCGGCGACGAGGAACCGGGTCCCCGGCGCCTCCTCGATCAGCCGCGGCATCGCCTCCAGCGCCAGCTGAAACCCCTTCTCGTAGACGAGGCGGCCGATCAGCAGCACCAGCTTCTCGTCCGGTGTCGCGAACTCGGAGCGCAGCCGCGCCAGGTCCTCGGCCGGTTGCTCGGGCAGGTCGCCGGGGTCGATCCCGTTCGGGATCACGGTGATCCGCGCCTCCTCGACGCCGAAGATGTCGGCGACCTGTTCGCGCATGTAGTGGGAGCAGGTGATGACCCGGTGGGAGCGGTTGGTGATCCAGCGCTCGACTCCGTGGATGTAGGTCTGCGGGTGCTTGTCGACCCAGCCCTGGTGGCGGCCGTACTCGGTCGCGTGGATCGTCGTGATCAACGGCGCGTCGAAGCGCTTGGCGAGGTGGTCGCAGGCGTTGGCGACGAGCCAGTCGTGGCCGTGGACGAGGTCATAGCTGTAGCGGTCGCCGAGCTCGACCCCGGCGGCGAGCATGTCGGAGTTCATCCGCTCGACCCAGGCGACGAACTCGCCGAGGTCGGTCGGTCGCTTCGGCTCGCGGATGCGGTGGATGACGACGCCGTCGCGGCGCTCCTCCGCCGGCGACTCCTCCCCCCCGCGGGTCAGCACGTGCACCTCGACGTCGCGCTCGACCAGCGCCTCGGAGAGCTTGCGCACGTGCCGGGCGAGACCGCCCTCGATCAGCGGCGGGTACTCCCAGGAAAGAATAAGGACGCGGGTCAAGTTCGTGGCTGGGGTCCGGGTGGGTGGCTCAGGGCTCCAGAAGCGGCGCGATGCTCAGGTCGGGGACGAGCGAGCGCATGCGGGGATCGGTGGCGCGCCCGCAGTCTATGGCCTCCAACATCGCCTGCGAGTGGTCGGCGGCACGCTGGTAGGCGTAATCGCCGGCCTGCTTGCGCTGATCCAGGAACGCCCAGTCGCTCGACTGGGCGGCAAGCAGCTCGCGGGCGGCGCGCATGAGCGCATCCCCGCCTAGGCCGGCCGAGACGGCGCGCAGCAATCGCAGCTCCAGCCGCCGCGCTCCCCAGGCGAGATCGGCGACCGGCGGCGAGTCCCACGTGCGCAGGTTCTTACCCTCGCCCCAGGTGGAGGCGTGGAGGGGGCGCTCGACCGGCTCGTGCTCGGCCAGCGCCTGCGGCACGGTCACCAGCCGCACGCCGGCCGCCTCCGCCCCCTCCAGCACCTCGCGTAGCCAGATCGGCCCCTCCGACCACCAGTGGCCGAGCAGCTCGGTGTCGATCGCGAAGACGAGCAGGCCGCGGCGGCCGCGGCTCTCGGCGTAGGTGCGCAAGCGCGAGGAAACGGCGGCAAGGAACTCCTCGGCCTGCCGGCGTGCCCCGGCCGCAGCCGCGGCCGGGGCGTTAGCGCCCCCCCCCCCCCCCCA
>JBQCEW010000039.1:0-5813 GCA_051959815.1 Solirubrobacterales bacterium | reverse complement strand
CCGAGCGCGAGCCCTTGACGAGGACGGCGTCGCCCGGCTACCACCGCGAGGTCGGCGAGCACGCCCGCGCCCACGGGATCGACCTCGTGATCGGCGTCGGCCTGCCGGCCCGCGACTACGACCCCGACGAGCTGGTCGCCGACCCGGCCGAGGCGGCCGAGCTGCTGGCGGCGCAGCTGGAGCCGGGCGACGCCGTCCTCGTCAAGGGCTCGCGCTCGGCCGGTCTCGAGGCCCTCGCTGAGCGGCTGGTCGAGCTGGTCTGATGGGGGGCGGCGATGGGTGAAGTCCTGATCGCGGGGATGGCCTCGATGCTGATCTGCATCTTCCTCGGTCCCAGGTTCATCGAGTTCCTCCGCGTACGCGAGTTCGGGCAGCACATCCGCGAGGACGGTCCGCAGGAGCACCATGCCAAGGCCGGGACGCCGACGATGGGCGGGCTGATCCTCTTCGCCTCGATCTGCGTCCCCTTCCTCGTCCTCTCCGACCGCGATGCCCAGAGCCTGGCCGTCTTCGGGGTGGCGATGGGCTGCGCCGCCCTCGGCTTCGCCGACGACTACATCAAGATCGTCAAACGGCGCTCGCTCGGTCTCGCCGGTCGCTGGAAGCTGCTCGGGCAACTGATCCTCGCCTTCGGCCTCTGGTGGGTGGCCCGCCATTCGGTCGGCCTCGAACCGACCCTCTACTTCCGCATCGGCGACGGCAGCATCGAACTCGGCCCGGTCCTCTACTTCATCCTCGTCTTCCTCGTCATCGCCGGCACCTCCAACGGCGTCAACCTCACCGACGGCCTCGACGGCCTCGCCGCCGGCTCCTGCGCGATCGTCCTCCTCGCCTACACCGCGATCGCCTTCGTCTCCAACGAGCAGCAGGACTTGGCCCTGCTCTCCGCCTGCCTGGTCGGCGCCTGCATCGGCTTCCTCTGGTTCAACGCCTTCCCGGCCTCCATATTCATGGGCGACACCGGCTCGCTCGGCCTCGGTGGCGCGATCGGGGCCCTGGCCGTAATGACCCAGACCGAGGTCCTGCTGATCATCATCGGCGGCATCTTCGTGATCGAGGCCCTCTCGGTCCTGCTCCAGGTCTTCGCCTTCAAAACCTTCCGCCGCCGCGTCCTCCTGATGGCGCCCCTGCACCACCACTTCGAGATGATGGCCTGGTCGGAGACGAAGATCATGCTCCGCTTCTGGATCATCGCCGCCGTCTGCTCGGGGATCGGTTTCACGCTCTACCAGCAGAGCATCGGACGCTGAACGATGCCCGAGGTAGAGGTCAGCGCGGGGCCGATCGAGTACGGCGACAGCGGCGGCGAGGGCCGGCCGGTCGTTTTCATTGGTGGGCTGCCGCACGACGAGCGGCTCTGGGATGGAGTGGTGGCAGGGCTCAGCCCGCAGTTCCGCTGCCTGACGCCGGTGTTACCGCTCGGCGCCCACCGCAAGCCGATGCGCCCGGAAGCCGACCTTTCGCTTTCGGGGCTGTCGCGGATCGTCACCGACTTCCTCGCTGCGCTCGACCTGCGCGACGCGATCGTCTGCTTCAACGACTGGGGCGGCGCGCAGACGATGGTGGCGAACGGCGAAACCGAGCGGGTCGGCGCCCTCGTCCTGGTCTCCTGCGAGACCGAGGGCAACTATCCGCCAGGGCTCGCCGGTCAGGCGGCGGCGATCTCGGGCTGGATGCCAGGTGGGTTCTCGGTGATGCGCCTGGTTCTCGGCTCGCCGACCCTGCGGCGGTTGCCGCTCACCTACGGGCAGATGAGCAAGAAGGGAATCCCAGACAATGTGATGCGCCAGTGGCTGGAGCCGCTGAGGCAGCGGGAGATCCGCCGTGACCTGCGCCGCTACGTCAAAGACGTCCGTCGCGGCAAGCGCCAGATGCGCGCCGCGACCCCGCGCCTGCGCTCCTTCGATCGCCCGGTCCTCGTCGTCTGGGACAGCGAGGGGAAGATGATGCCCAACGAGGAGGGCCGTCGCCTCGCCGACTCCTTCCCGAACTCGAAGTACGTCGAGCTGCCCGACTGCTACACCCTGATCCCCCTCGACCAGCCCCAAGCGCTAGCGCGCGAGATCAGGCAGTTCGCGGGATAACGGCGACTCCGATCGTCGAAGACAAAACACTGCGTAACTAGTAAGCTGCAAAAGGCGACACGGGAGCACTCGCCCTCCTGGCTCTCGGGGCAACCCTCAAAAGGCCTGTCCCCGACGAGAAAGGAGGTGGGATGGACGAAATGAGTGCTCTTAACCTGCTGTTGCTCTGGATGCTCATCCAGAGTGTTCGGCAGTAATCGCCGACCCCGGCGCTTCGGCGTCGGGCTCCCAATAGAAAGGGCCCGCCGAAAGCGGACCCTTTCCGGAGGCCCATGGACAACCGAGCGCTCTCAACCTGCGACAGAATGTTACATGGACAGGGCTATCCGGCCCGCTCGCGAAGCTTTTGGGCGTGTCGCAGCGCGTTCCGGCCAAGGAAGTTCGCCCGCCCCTGCCCAGGGGGCCGTTTCTCGTGGTCGGACTAGCCCGCTCGGGGCAGGCGGTGGCGCGGATGCTGGCAGGGCCGGGGGAGGTCGTGCGGGCGGTGGATTCCGGTCATCCGGAGGGGGCGGCAGGGCTGGAGGGGGTTGGCGTCGAAGTCTTTCTGGATACGGATGGAGTGGCACAGCTCGTGGGGACGCGGACCGTCGTCAAGAGCCCGGGGGTTCCCCGGGAGGCGCCGGTGATCGCAGCGGCGCTGGAGCGGGGGATCGAGGTGGTGGGGGAGGTCGAGCTCGCCTGGCGGGCGCTGCCCAATCGCTTTGTCGCGGTTACCGGCACGAATGGCAAGACGACGACGGTGGAGCTGCTCGGCCACCTCTACCGCAGCGCCGGTGAGCCGGTGGCGGTGGCGGGGAACGTCGGCACCGCGCTTTCGGAGCTGGTCGGCGAGGTCGGCGGCGAGAGCACGGTCGTCTGCGAGTGCTCCAGCTTCCAGCTCGAGGACACCGTCGCCTTCGCACCGGAGTGCGCGGTCTTCCTCAACCTCGCGCCGGACCACCTCGACCGCCACCGCGACCTCGAGTCCTACTTGGCGGCGAAGCTGCGGATCTTCGCCAACCAGGGCAACGACGACGTCGCCGTCTATAACGCCGACGACCCCTTCCTCGCCGGCACCGACCTCGGCGGCTGCGCCCGACGGGTCGCCTGCTGCACCGGCGCCGGCCCGGACTGCGAGGTCGCCGTCGCCGAGGGGACGATCTTCTACGACGGCGAGCCGCTGCTGCCGGTCGCCGAGCTCGGTCTCTTCGGCGAGCACAACGTCGCCAACGCGATGGCCGCCGCCGCAGCGGCGCTCTCGATGGGGATCGATCGCGAGGCGGTGCGCGAGGGGCTGCGCAGCTTCGCCGGCGTCCCGCACCGGCTCGAGCTGGTCTCTGAGATCGGCGGCGTCCGCTTCGTCAACGACTCGAAGGCGACCAACGTCGCCTCCGCCACGGTCGGGATCCTCGCCTTCGACGGCGGCGTCCACGCGATCCTCGGCGGCAGCGAGAAGGACGAGCCCTTCGCGCCCCTCGTGGCCCCGATCCGTGAGCACGCCCGCGCCTGCTACCTGATCGGCGCCACCAGCGAGCGGATGGCACGGGAGCTGGCGCCGGCCGTCGAGGCCGGGGTCGAGCTGCACCGCTGCGCCGACCTCGAGGACGCGGTGCGGCGCGCCGCCGCCGCTGCCGAGCCCGGCGAGGTCGTCCTGCTCTCGCCCGCCTGCGCCAGCTTCGACGCCTTCGAGAACTTCGAACGGCGCGGCGAGTGCTTCCGCGAGATCGTCGAGGGGCTGGAGCTATGAGCGCCCGGGCGAAGAAAAAGAAGCGGAGCCGGCCGCTTCCCGTCGAGTACAGCATGCTCCTCACCGCCACCCTCTGCCTGCTGGCTTTCGGGGCGGTGATGGTCTTCTCGGCCAGCTCGACGACGAAAGTCCTCGCGGAAGGCGGCCTCTCCGAAAGTGCCTACTACCTGAAGCGCACGCTGATCTTCGGCGCGGTCGCCCTGTTGATCATGCACGTGACCGCCCGCGTCGGCCTGGAGAAGATCCGCAACCTGACGCCGCTCTTCCTCGGCGGCTCGATCTTCCTCCTCGTTGCCGTTCTCGGCGCCGGCAGTGAAATCAACGGCGCCACCCGCTGGATCGGCGGCGGCTCGCTGCAGATCCAACCCTCGGAGCTGGCCAAGGTGGCGCTGATCCTCTACGGCGCCGACCTGCTGGCGCGCAAGCCGAAGCGGGTCCGCTCGCTGGAAGGGATCATGCCCTTCCTTCTCGTCACCGGCGCCTCCTGCCTGCTGATCATGCTCGAGCCCGACATGGGGACGACGATGGTGATCGTCTTCGCCGCCGCCGCGACCCTCTTCGCCGCCGGCGTTCGGCCCGTCGACCTCGGCAAGATCGCGCTGGTGATCGGCGGCCTGGCGTTGCTGATGGCGGTCGTCGAGCCCTACCGGATGGCGCGGCTCACCTCCTTCCTCCACCCGAGCGCCTCGGCCGAAGGCGCCGGCTTCCAGGCCGCGCAGGCGAAGATCGCGCTCGGCTCCGGCGGCCTCTTCGGCGTCGGGATCGGCAACGGCGTCTCCAAGGCCTTCTACTTGCCGGAGGCCCACACGGACATGATCACCGCGGTGATCGGCGAAGAGCTGGGGATGGCCGGGATCACCGCCCTCGTCGGCCTCTTCGGGATGTTCGGCTACGCCGGGCTGAAAACCGCGCAGAAAGCGAAGGACAGCTACTCGAAGATGTTGGTCGCCGGCCTCACCTCGCTGGTCCTGGTGCAGGCGACGATCAACCTCTTCGCGGTGATGGGGCTGGCGCCGCTGACCGGCGTGCCGCTGCCCTTCGTCTCTTACGGCAACAGCAGCCTGATGGCGACGCTGTTCGCGGTGGGACTGATCCTCAACGTCGCCCGCGGCGGCCGCGCGAAGGCGGCGCGCGCTTCGACGCCCACCGGCGCTGGCAAACTGCGCGTCGTCCAAGGCGGGCGCGCGCCCGCGAGTCAAAGGAGCAGATCCAGCGGTGCCAGGAAAGCCAAAGGTGGTCGTAGCGGCGGGGGGAACGGCGGGGCACGTCGTACCCGCCATGGCGGTCGCCGACGAGCTTCGGGATAGCGGCGCCGAGGTCAGCTTCCTCGGCACGCGCGAGCGGATCGAGGCGGAGCTGGTCCCCGCCGCCGGCTACGAGATCGACTTCGTCAAGGTGCGGGGAATCGACCGGCGCAATCCGTTGAAGGCGGCGCGAGCCGGGGCCGAGGCGCTGGCGGCGGTCGGGGCTGCGCGCAAGGTGCTGCGCCGGCGCGGCGCCGACGTCGTGGTAGGCGGCGGCGGCTTTGTCGCCGGTCCGGCCGGGCTGGCGGCGACGCTGACGCGGACGCCGCTGGTGCTGACCGAGGCCGACAGCCACCTCGGCCTCGCCAACCGGCTGCTGGCGCGGCGGGCGCAGCGGGTCTGCCTCGCCTTCCCGATTGCGGGACGGGAGGGAGAGCCGTACTTGGTGACGGGGCGGCCGGTGCCGCGAGCTGTCCTGGAAGGCGATCGTGAGCAGGCGCGGGCACGCTGGGGGATCGCCGCCGGTGACCGTTGCCTGCTCGTCGTCGGCGGGAGCCAGGGCGCACGCTCGATCAATTTCGCGGCCATCGAAGCGTTCGCCGAGCAACCGAACGCAGTTGTTCCCGGTATGCGGGAAGAAGTGTGTCCGCGTGACTTCCACGTCGTCCACATCGCCGGCAACCGCGACTTCGCCGAGCTCGAGGCCCGACTCGGCAAGGCGCCGCATCCTGAGCGCTCCACGCTGCTCGCCTACGAGCC
>JBQCEW010000038.1:0-4780 GCA_051959815.1 Solirubrobacterales bacterium | reverse complement strand
ATCATCCCCACGAAGGCGGCAGCGCCCGAGCTGCCCGGAACGGGCACGAATGCGTAGAGGAGCAGCATCCCGAGGGTGATGCCGAGAATCCGCAGGCCCGAGCGGACGAGCAGGCGCCGTCGGTCCCCTGGATGCTCGGGCAGCACGCGAGGGCCGATGCCGAGCCCACTTTCAGGCTGATCAGCCACCGATTCGCTTCGCCCCGTTCATCTGACGGTCGGAAGATTTCCGATCCTGCCGGACACCAAGGCCCACCAGCTCCACACTCCCCCGTTACGCTTGCTCTCGAAAGGCCGGAGCTTGCTCTGGTGGAAAGGGAGAAGGGCATAGCACCTGCAGAGATCAACTTCGGCCAGTCACTGCTTCCCGGATGAGCGCAGGGTCGGCTGACACCCCCACCCACGATCGGCGCCTTGGCCTGCTGCTGGCGATGGCGATGTTCGTCCTCGTGGTCGACACCTCGCTGATGAACGTGTCGATCTCGGCCGTGATCCGCGACCTCCACGCCACCGCCAGCGGGGTCCAGGGCGCTATCGCCCTGGAGGCGCTGGTCTCGGCGGCGTTCATCCTGATCGGCGGCAAGGTCGGGGACCTGATCGGCCGCAAGCGCGCCTACATGCTGGGGTTGATCGGCTACGCGATCGGGGCGGTGGCGATGACCCTCGCGCAGAGCCTCACGGCGATCATCGTCTTCTGGGCGATCATCGGCGGTACCGGCGCCTCGCTGTTGCTGCCGGCGATGCAGTCCCTCATCCACGGCAACTTCCAGGGCGAAGCCCAGCGCCGGGTCTATGCGCTGGTCGGCGCAGCCGCCTCGATCGCCGCCGCGGTCGGCCCGCTCCTCGGCGGCTTCATCACCACCTACCTCTCCTGGCGGGTCGCCTTTGGACTGGAGGCGGTGATCATCGCCGTCGTCCTCATCAACATCGGCCTGGTCCGCGACGTGCCCTATACCGGCTCTCGCGGCATCGATCTCGTCGGCTCGGCGCTCTCGGTCCTCGGCATGGGCGGGATTGTGCTCGGCATCCTCATCTGGCAGGAGGGAGGCGAGGCGGTGGGAGCGCTGATCGTCCTGGGGGCGGCGGCGATGGCGGGGCTTGTCTGGTGGCTGCTGCGCCGAAAGCGCGAGCAGCGACCGGCACTGCTCGATGTCGACCTGTTCCGCTCCAAGGTCTTCCGGCTCGGGGTGACGCAGCAGATGCTCCAGCAGATCGCGCTCGGCGGGACGATGATCGCGCTGCCGATCTACCTGCAGATGGTCCTCGAATACAACGCCCTGCAGGCCGGGCTCTCGCTCGCTCCCCTCTCGCTCAGCATGTTCGGGGTGGCGCTCCTGGCGGGCAAAAAAGCCGGCGATCGCCGCCCGAGCGTGATCGTCCGCTGGGGGTTCGCGCTCCTCACCCTCGGCATCCTCCTCCTGGTCCCGTTCATCCCGCGGGTCGACACCGGCTGGTACCTGGTGGTCCCGCTCGCGATCACCGGCTCGGGCCTCGGCCTCCTGGTCTCCCAGCTCAACAACTTCACGCTGGGGCCGATCCCCGAGGAGCGGGTCAGCGAGGCGGCCGGGGTCAACTCCGCCGCCGGGTCCTTCGGGCTCTCCTTCGGCCTCGCCTGCGCGGGCGCGATCCTCCTCGCCACCCTCTCGGTCGCCTTCACCAAGGAAGCCGAGAACAGCCCGGTCCTGCCGCCCGCCCAGCAGCAACGGGTTGCCGACGCGCTCGATGATGATGCGGAAGTGATGACCAACGCCCACCTCGAAGAAGTGGTGGCCGAAGAACCGCCGCAGATACGCAAAGAGATCATCGACATCAACACCGACACGCGCCCGCTCGCCTTGCAGATCGCGCTCCTTGTGCCGCTCCTGGCCGGCGTCCTGGGGCTGCTCAACTCCTTCCGCATGGTTCGGTTGCCGGAGTCACCGCCGGTGCCTCGCAGCGAAGCGGCACCTGTCGCCTGAGTTGCAGGGAGTCTTGATCAAGATTCCTATTGCTTTAGGCAGGCGTGAGTTCTATGGTCTCTGAGCACTCAGCGGATTGTCGGTAGGGGCGCTGTCTGCGAACCAGTCGCTAACGATCGAAGGGGAGAGACGAATGGAGACCAGTAGCGCCACCGGAAATGACCGGCGCAGGATCGAGGAACGGCAACCGACCGGATGGACGATCTTCGCCGGGACGGTGATGCTGATCCTCGGCTCGCTCGACGCCCTGTACGGGCTGGCGGCGATCCTCAACAACGAAGTGATCCTCGTCGGCGGCCACGGTGTGATCCTCGCCGACATCACGACCTGGGGATGGGTTCACCTGATCCTTGGCTCGCTTGTCGCCGCTACCGGCCTCGGCCTCTTTGCGGCAGCGACGGCAGCACGCTGGGCGGCTGTCTTCTTCGTCTCGGTGAACGCAGTCGCGCAGATCGTCTGGTTTCCGGCCGCTCCACTTTGGGCCTTCCTGATGATCATCCTCAACGTGACGATCATCTACCAGCTCACTGCCCGCTGGGAGGAATAGTCGATGGTCATCGCAGACATCAGCTTCGGGGAAGGCCTCATCTTCATCTTCGAGTTCTTCCTGCTGTTCGCCTGGATCTGGATCTTGATCACGGTGATCGCGGACCTCTTCCGCGATCACAAGCTGTCGGGCATCGCGAAGGCCGTCTGGGTCTTCTTCCTCGTCTTCCTGCCGTTCCTCGGAGTGCTGCTCTACCTGATCGTCCGCGGGGACGGGATGCGCGAGCGCTCGATCAAGGAGCAGCAGGACGCTAAAGGCCAGCTCGACGCATACATCCGCGAGCAAGCCCAGAGCTCGCCGGCCGACGAGCTGCACAAGCTGAACGAACTGAAGGAAAAAGGCGCGCTCTCGTCCGAGGAGTTCGAGCGGGCGAAGGCGAAGCTCCTGGCCTAGAGCCAGGAGAGGCAAGAAGATGGCGGCGCAGAGCCCCGACCACACCCGGCACCGGCACCGGGTGCTGGTCGCGGTGCTGCTGGTTCTCGGAACGCTCGTCGCCTTCCTCGCCACCTTCTCGGTCTGGGTCAACCGCCAGGCGCTGAACACCGACAACTGGGTCAACACCAGCACCCGGCTACTGGAGAACAAGCAGATCGACGAACAGCTCGCGACCTTCATGGTCAGCCAGCTCTACGCGAACGTCGACGTCGAAGCCGAACTGGCCAAGGCGCTACCGCCGCAGGCGAAAGTTCTAGCCGGCCCGGCGGCGGGCGGGCTGCGCCAGCTCGCCCAGCGGGTCGCCGAAAGGGCGCTGGCGGCGCCGCGCTTCCAGGCGCTTTGGGCCGAGGCAAACCGCAGCGCCCACGAATCGCTCTTGAAGATCCTCGACGGTGGCGGCTCCTTCGCCTCGACCGGCGAAGGGGAAGTGACGCTTCACCTGGACACGTTGGTCAGCGAAGTCGGCAAGCAGGCCGGCCTGCCCGAAGCCCTGCTGGAAAACGTCCCGCCCGAAGCGGGCGAACTCACCGTCCTCAAATCCGAACAGATCTCCACCGCGCAGAAGGTCGCGAAGCTGATCCGTCGCCTGCCGGTCGTCCTCTTCGTCCTTCTCATCCTCCTCTACGGAGGGGCGATCTACCTGGCGGGCGACCATCGCCGCGAGGCGCTGCGCGGGGTCGGCTTGGGCTTCGCGATCGCCGGCATCCTGGCACTGCTCGTCCGTGCCGTCGCCGGCAACGCGATCACCGGCTCGCTGGCGACCACGGCGGCGGTGGAACCCGCGGCCGAAGCGGCCTGGGACATCGCCTCTTCCCTCCTGGTGACGGTCGCCTGGTCGGCCATCGCCTTCGGCGTTCTCCTCATTCTCGGCGCCTGGCTCGCCGGGCCGACCGCCCCGGCGCGGGCGCTTCGCCGCGAGGCTTCCCCCTACTTCCGTGAGCGTCGAGGCGCCACCTATGCCTTCGCTGTCGGCATCTGGGTCCTGCTGATCGCCTGGGCGCCGATCGCAGCGTTCCGCAAGCCGCTCGGCATCCTCGTCTTCGCCGCCCTGTTCGCGCTCGGCACCGAGCTGCTGCGTCGGCAGACGCTGGCAGAGTTCCGGGACGCGCCCCTACGACCGCTGTCGATGAGGTTCGCGACCTCGCGAGCCTTCGGCCGCCGGGGGGACGCGGACGCGGATGATCCGCTGGCTCAGGTCGAGCGCCTGAACCGGCTGCGGCAGGAAGGGGCGTTGACCGAGGGGGAGTTCGAGGAAGGGAAGCGGAGGGCCCTTGCTCGTACCGGAGAGTCCGATCACCTTTGACCTAGCTACGAGATCGCGTCTCCAATAGGACGCTGACCAGTCTACCGCCGAACCGAGCCCCGCGATGGGCCGCAAACTGCGGACGTTTCGCCCCTGTTCGCGTCCCTTCGCGGGTCTCTAGTCAATCGGGGCGCCCGGATTTGAACCGGGGACCTCACCGACCCGAACGGTGCGCGCTACCAGGCTGCGCCACGCCCCGAGAGAGAGCCTCAGTGTAACCAGTGGTCCGCTAACCGGCTCCCGCGACCGCCTTGAAATACCTCACGGCCAACCCGGTCACGAGCGTCTGGAAGGCAACCTCGATGGTCACGTCCTCGCGCTCCGCCCAGGCGGCCAGCCCGACCTCCTCGATCTCCACGCTCTCGGCGAGGACGTCATCGACGAGGTTGGGATTGCGGTCCGTGAAGTGCGCTCCGATGGAGTACAGCGTGGAGTCGGTGAGCGCCTCGAGGAAGGCGCCTTCGTCCTCGCCGGCCGTCACCCGTGCCCGAGCAGGCCGCCGACGGTGCCCGCGGGGTCGCTCGCCGCGCCGGTGACC
>JBQCEW010000037.1:0-2957 GCA_051959815.1 Solirubrobacterales bacterium | reverse complement strand
CGACTACTGGACTTAGAACTCATGGCACGCAGCTTTCCACTCGAGAAAACCCGGAACATCGGGATCATGGCGCACATCGACGCCGGTAAGACGACGACGACCGAGCGCATCCTCTACTACACCGGGCGCACCCACAAAATGGGCGAGGTCCACGAGGGCGCTGCCGTAATGGACTGGATGGAACAGGAGCAGGAGCGGGGGATCACGATCACCTCGGCCGCGACCGCCTGTGAGTGGAAGGACCACCGGATCAACATCATCGACACGCCCGGCCACGTCGACTTCACGGTCGAGGTCGAGCGCAGCCTCCGCGTGCTCGACGGCGCGATCGCCGTCTTCGACGCGGTAGCCGGGGTCGAGCCCCAGTCCGAGACCGTCTGGCGCCAGGCCGACAAGTACGGGGTGCCGCGCTTCGCCTACATCAACAAGATGGACCGCACCGGCGCCGACTTCTTCTACTCGGTGCAGACGATGAAGGACCGGCTGGGTGCCAACCCGTTGCCGATCCAGCTTCCGATCGGCGCCGAGGAGAACTTCAAAGGCGTCGTCGACCTGGTCAAGATGAAAGGCCTTATCTGGACCGACGAGCTCGGCGCCGCCTACGAGGAAATCGAGATCCCCGAAGATCTCCAGGACCAGGCCGAGGAATATCGGACCCAGCTGATCGAAGCCTGCGCCGACTTCGACGAAGAGCTGATGGAAGCCTTCCTCGGCGAGGAAGAGATCCCGCAGGAGAAGCTGATCGCTTCGCTGCACCAGGCGACCCTCTCGACCAAGATCACCCCGGTCCTCTGCGGCACCTCATTCAAGAACAAGGGCGTGCAGCCGCTGCTCGACTCGATTGTCGAACTGCTGCCCTCGCCGCTCGAGGTGCCGCCGGTTACCGGCGTCGTTCCGGCGGGCAAGGGCCAGGCCGAGGACACCGAGGACACGCGCGACGCCAGCGATAGCGCTCCCTTCTCCGCCCTCGCCTTCAAGGTTATGTCCGACCCCTACGTCGGCAAGCTCACCTACTTCCGCGTCTACTCGGGCAAGCTCGAGAAAGGCGGCCGCGTCCTCAACGTGAAAACCGGCAAGACCGAGCGGATCGGCCGGCTGCTGATGATGCACGCCAACAGCCGCGAGGAGATCGACGAGTGCTACGCGGGCGACATCTGCGCCGGCGTCGGCCTCAAGGAAACGGGCACCGGCGACACGCTCGCCGCCCCGGACGCGCCGATCGCGCTGGAGAGCATCGAATTCCCGGAGACGGTGATCGCGGTCGCGATCGAGCCTAAAACCAAAGCCGACCAGGAGAAGATGGGCAACGCCCTCGCCCGCCTCGGCGAGGAGGATCCCACCTTCCGGATCGAAACCGACGAGGAAACCGGCCAGACCCTGATCCACGGGATGGGCGAGCTCCACCTCGAGGTGATCGTCGACCGGATGCTGCGCGAGTTCAAAGTCGAGGCCAACGTCGGCAAGCCGCAGGTCGCCTACCGCGAGACGATCCGCAAGCGGGTCGAGAAGGTGGAGGCGCGCTTCGTCCGCCAGACCGGCGGTCGCGGCCAGTTCGGCCACGTCGTCATCAACCTCGAGCCGGCGCCGGAGGAGGGCTTCGTCTTCGAGGACAAAATCAAGGGCGGCGTCATCCCCAACGAGTTCATCGGCCCCGCCGAGCAAGGGATGCGCGAGGCACTGGAAAACGGCGTCAAGGCCGGCTACCCGATGGTCGACGTCAAAGCCGAACTGGTGGATGGCTCCTACCACGACGTCGACTCCTCGGAGATGGCGTTCAAGATCGCCGGCTCGATGGCGATCCAGGAAGGCGCCAAGAAGGCCAACCCGGTCCTGCTCGAGCCCGTGATGGCGGTCGAGGTGGTTACGCCCGAGGACTTCCTCGGCGACGTGATCGGCGACCTCTCCCGGCGCCGCGGCAAAGTCCAGGGCCAGGACCAGCGCGGCAACGCCCTCGCCGTCCAGGCTTATGTTCCGCTCGGCGAGATGTTCGGTTACGCGACCGAACTGCGGTCGATGACCCAGGGCCGGGCGACCTACACGATGCAGTTCGAGCGCTACGAGGAGGTCCCCTCGAACATCGCCGAGGAGATCGTCGAGCACCGCTCCGGTGACCCGGTTGGTGCAGCCTCATGAGCCTAGCCGCGGACAGGCGCTGAACCTGGCTATATTTCCCGGGTTGCCCGCAAGCAGCGAAAAGCTGCCGCGGACGAGCCGCCCACAAGACTCAAGCAACTAGACCAGACAGAACACAACTTTCGAAAGGCGAACGGAGAGAGATGTCCAAGGAGAAATTCGAGCGCGATAAGCCGCACGTGAACGTCGGCACGATCGGTCACATCGACCACGGCAAGACGACGCTGACGGCCGCGATCACCAAAACGCTCTCCACCGTGGGCGGTGCAGAGGCTCATAGTTTCGAGGAGATCGACAACGCTCCGGAGGAGAAAGAACGCGGCATCACGATCGCGACCTCCCACGTCGAGTACGAGACCGACAACCGGCACTACGCCCACGTCGACTGCCCCGGCCACGCCGACTACGTGAAGAACATGATCACCGGCGCCGCCCAGATGGACGGCGCGATCCTGGTCGTCTCCGCCGCCGACGGTGTCATGCCGCAGACCCGCGAGCACATCCTGCTCGCCCGTCAGGTCAACGTCCCGCACGTGGTCGTCTTCCTCAACAAGATCGACCAGGTCGACGACGAGGAGCTCGTCGAGCTCGTCGAGGAGGAGGTCAAGGACCTGCTCAACGAGTACGACTTCCCGGGCGAAGAGACGCCGATCATCAAAGGCTCGGCGCTGAAGGCGCTCGAAGGCGACGAGGAGGCCCAGAAAGCGGTCTTCGACCTCGCCGCGGCGCTCGACTCCTACATCCCGGAGCCGGTCCGCGAGCTCGACAAGCCCTTCCTGATGCCGATCGAGGACATCTTCTCGATCACCGGCCGCGGCACCGTC
>JBQCEW010000036.1:0-2952 GCA_051959815.1 Solirubrobacterales bacterium | reverse complement strand
CTCGGTGCCCCCCCAACCCCCGGCTCTGCCCCCGCCGGCGGCGGAGCTCTCCCCCCAACCACCTCTGGTTGTGTCTGTGCTGGCCACGCAAACTAAAACAAACCAACGCGATGGGTGGGCCTCGGTAACGACCACGATCTGACCTAGGGCTTGCTCCCCCAGCGAGGTACAGGTGCCGACCCGCACCGCTCGCCGCACCCCGAGCTCGGCGAGGTCGTGGAGGACGACGGTCGCGCTCGGCCCGCCCATCCCGGTCGACTGCACCGTCAGCTCGTGCCCCTCGTGGGTGAGCCCGGTGTAGCCCCAGAGCCCACGGGCGTGATTGCTCATCTTCGGCTGTTGCAGCAGCTCCTGGGCCAGCATCAGCGCCCGGCCGGGGTCGCCAACGAGAATCGCGTCGGCTGCGATCGGAGCGGTGGGGCGAAGTCGCGCCGGCATCTACCTGCCGACCCTAGCCGTCTGTGGTTCCTTAGTCGTCTATGTCCCGACAAAAGAACCACAACTTCGAGCTGGGGAAAGATCCGGCGAACGCGTGGTTCTTTTGTCGTGCAGAAGCTGACAAAGGAACCACGACTTCGCCTCCGTCCCTCGGCGTCTGCCGGCACCCTCCCCTCGCCGCCCCGCAGGCTAGCCTCGCCGTGTGGCCGATCAGAGGATCTCTTTGAACGAGGCGGCGCGGCGGTCGGGGGTGCCGGCGAGCACGTTGAAACGGTGGGCGGAGGAGAAGATCGTGCCGGTGCGGCGGGGGCGCTGGACGGCTGCAGCCGCGGCGCAGGCGCGGGTGGTGGCGCGGATGCGCGAGCGGGGGTATTCGCTCGAGGATTTGAAAGAGGCCGGGCGGGAGGGGCGGCTGGCGTTCGGCTTCACCGAAGAAGTCTTCTCCGGCGAGGACGGAGGGTTCTCGGTCGAGCAGGTGGCGGCGGAGACCGGGCTCGAGCCGGAGCTGATCGAACGCATCCTCACCATCCTCGGCACTCCGAAAGAACGCCGGCACGACCTCAGCGCGGAGGACGCGGAGGCGCTGCGCCACTGCGCCCGCGTGCTCGCCGCCGGCTTCCCGCTCGTCGCCTTCCTGCAACTGGTCCGCGTCTACGCGCAGTCGATGCGGCGGATCGCCGACGCCGAGGTGCGGCTGTTTCACCTCTACGTCCACGAGCCGCTGATCCGCGACGCGGTGCCGGAGCTGGAAATGGCGGAGGAGATGGGGGAGCTGGCGGGAGACATCCTGCCGCTGGCGGCGCCGCTGACCGACTACCTGCACCAGCGCTACCTGCGCTTCTTCGTCGAGCAGGACGTCGTCGGCCACATGGAGACGGGCGCTGCCGTCGACACCGCCGAAATCGAACTCGGCCACGTCCACGTCGCCCTCTGCTTCATCGACCTCACCGGCTTCACCCGCTACACCGAGGAGCAGGGAGACATCGAGGCCCTCGACGTGATCGAGAATTTCGTCGCCTCGGTGGAAGCGACGCTGCCGCGGGAGGCGACGATCGTGAAGACGATCGGCGACGAGGTGATGGTGGTCTCGCCCGACCCGCTCTCGCTGACCGAGTGGGCGGTCGACTTCCTGGCCCGCTTCGCGCAGCGCCCGCAGCCGCGGGTGGGGATCCACTATGGCGACGCCGTCTACCGCGACGGTGACTACTTCGGCAGTCAGGTCAACCTCGTCCACCGTGTCGTCAACCGAGCCCTGGCGGGCGAGGTGCTGGTCACCGATACCGTCTGTGAATCGGTTGCTGCGAGTGACCGGTTGCAGTTCGAGGGGATCGGCCACGTCAGTCTCAAGGGCTTCCCGACTCCGACCGAGCTCTTCGTCGTCCGCGCCGCATGATTGCCAAGGAACTGCTGGAGCGGGTCGAGGCCACCGGCCTGATCGCCGGTCCGGAGCCGCTGGTGGCGATGCTGTCTGGCGGCCGCGACTCGGTCTGCCTGCTCGACCTGGCGGTGGGGACGCGGGGGACGGATGCGGTGACCGCCCTGCACGTCAACTACGGCCTGCGGGCGGAGGCCGACGAGGACGAGCGGCACTGCGCGCAGTTATGCGGGCGCTTGGGGGTGATGCTGGAGGTGGAGCGACCGCAGCGACCCGAGGGAGCCGGGAACCTGCAGGCCTGGGCGCGGGAGCAGCGCTACGGCGCAGCGGCGCGCCTGGCAGAGGAGCAGGGGGCAAAGATCGCCACCGGCCACACCGCCGACGACCAGGTCGAGACCGTCCTCTACCGCTTGGCCTCCTCGCCGAGCCGGCGGGCGCTGCTGGGGATGCGCCCCGAGGATGGCCGCCTGGTCCGGCCCCTGCTCGGGACCACCCGCGCCGAGACGACTGCCTACTGCGAAGAGTGCGGGCTCGCCTGGCGGGACGACGTCACGAACGAGGAGGGCGCCTACGTTCGTAACCGGATCCGCCGGGGCCTGATCCCCGAGCTGGAGCAGGTTCATCCTGCCGCCAAGGAGAACGTGCTGCGCACGGCGGCGCTGTTGCGCGAGGAGGCCGAGCTGCTCGACTCCCTCGTCGACGTCGAGCTGGCGGGGGGAGAGGGGGCCGAGCCCGGCACGATCTTCCACCGCCGCTTCGCCGAGCTGCACCCCGCCCTGCGACGGCTCGTCCTCCAGCGCCTCGCCGACGAGGCCGCCGGCCGCCCCGTCGCCGGCGCCGCCCGCTTCGCCGAGCAGGTCGCCGGCCTCAGCCGCGGCGGCTCCGTCCTCGACCTCGGCAACGGCGTCCGCGCCGTCCTCGAAGGCGGCGTCCTCCGCGCCGAATCCTCGTAGCCGCTCTATATCTAGACTGCGGCGCGTGTCG
Source organism: Solirubrobacterales bacterium (assembly GCA_051959815.1). Lineage (GTDB taxonomy): Bacteria > Actinomycetota > Thermoleophilia > Solirubrobacterales > 70-9 > VAYN01. The sequence goes on along the minus strand of JBQCEW010000036.1, from coordinate 155 downwards.
GACCCCGCGATCGGCGAGATCCTCGTCCAGCCCGACCAGCTGCAGCGCCGCGTCCGTGAGCTCGGCCAGCAGATCAGCACCGACTACGAGGACCGCAACCCGCTGCTGATCGGGGTGCTCAAGGGCGCCGTGTTCTTCCTGGCGGACCTGATGCG
>JBQCEW010000035.1:0-11571 GCA_051959815.1 Solirubrobacterales bacterium | reverse complement strand
GGTGAACCAGCGCGGCGTCGTCAGCACCGTGATCGCGTAGACCGCAGCTAAGAAGTACAGCGTCAGCTGGGCGCGCCGGTCGGGCGCCCGCAGCGGCCGCGCGATCGGCAGCATCGCCATCGCCAAGACCAGTCCCGGCGTCAGATAACGCGTGTTGGTGAAGAACCCCGTCGGCGAGCCCTCCTGCCCGGCCGCCGTCAGCGGCGTGAAGACATAGACGACCGCGGTCAGCAGCGAAGCCACCGCGATCACCCGTAGGATCTTGTTGCGCGAGCGCCAGGCGATGTAGACCGCGGCGCAGACGGCGCAGATCAGGATCAGCGGCCAGAGGGGCCCGAAGGCATTTTCTAACTCGGGGAAGAACCAGCGCCGGTAGATGGTCGGATCCGTGATGTAGTGCGCCACCGCGAATCGCGGCCGCGGGTCGAGCGGCATCTGATCCGGCGTCGGCAGGTTGAGCGGCCCGAACTTGGTGATCGGGATCGGGTTACCGCCGCTCTTGATCGCCGCCCGCAGGTACCAGTAGCCACCGACGACCACTAGGGGCAGACCCATCACCCAGGCCGTCGTCCAGCGCCGCCCCCTGCCGCTGAAGAGGACCACCCCAATCGTGATCGCCACCACCGGCACGAGGAAGGTCGTCTTCACCGAGGCGGCCAGCCCGGCGGCGATCCCGGCCAGGATCAGCGGCCCTTTGTCGAGCAGCGCCGCCCCGCGCTCGGGCGCGTCCTGCACCGCCCCCTCGACCGGCGCCCGCCGCTGGTGGCCGTTGATCAGGAAGGCGGCGAAGGCGAGCAGGAAGGCAAGGCCCATGATGTCGTTGCGCCCCTCCCCCGGCTGCGTTTCGATCATCACGCCGGAGTCGAGAACGATCGCGGCGGCGACGAGCGTCGCCGGCCCGACCTTGTAGGGGCGGCCGACGCACCAGGCGGCAAGCAGCGCGATCGCCAGCCAGAAGAGGTTGATCAGCGGCGAAAGCCAGTCGCTCTTGAAGATGACGATGCCGGTGGCGTGGACGAGCTCGGAGCTCTGCGGGTAGAACCAGGCCGCCAGCCGCAGCGGGTCGGTGTAGTGGAGGTGGATCGTCGAGTGCGTCTGCGCGATCCCCGCCGCAAAGGGCATGTGGTACCAGGTGGTGTCGCCGCCGAACATGCCGAAGTCGAGGCTCTGCTGGGCGGGGAAGGTCCACTCGGCGACGGTGAAGGAAGCGACGGCGACGGCGATCAGCAGCGCGATCGTCTCCACCGGCGGCGCCGCGACCTCGTGCCCCCTCCCGACCGCCCGCGAGCGCCCGAGCCAGGCGGCGGCGAGGCCGACGCCGATGCAGCCGAGCACCACCCAGCCCAGCCGCAGGATGCTGAGCGTGCCGAGGATCTCCAGCGTCACGACCAGCAGCGCGACCGCGATCACGGCGTCGCCCAGACGCGCCAGCGCGCCGCTGAATTCGGGTGCGATCCAGCGCCGCAGCCAGTAGCCGCCGAGGCCGACCGCCGCGACGATGCCGATCACGGCGAGGCAGCCGACTATGTAAGAGCCGAAGGACGGTTCCACAGAGGGCGGGATGCTATTCGGCGCACCGGGCGGGCACCGCCGCGGTCGCTCCTAGGCCGCGGCGGTGGGGATGCTGCAGGCGACTCCGGTGCCTTTGAGGCCGCAGTAGCCGTTCGGCACCTTGTGCAGGTACTGCTGGTGGTAGTCCTCGGCGTAGTAGAAGGGCCCGGCCGGCTCGACCTCGGTCGTCACCGGCTCCTTGCCGGCCGCCCGCAGCGCCCGGTCGTAGGCGTCCCGCGCCATCTCCGCCGTCGCCACCTGGGCGTCACTGGTCGTGAAGATGCCAGACCGGTACTGGGTGCCAACGTCATTGCCCTGGCGCATCCCCTGCGTCGGATCGTGCTCCTCGAAGAACACCTTCAGCAGGTCCGCGTAGGAGATCTTCCGCGGGTCGAAGGCGACTAGCACCGCCTCGGCGTGGCCCGTCTTCGCCGTGCAGACCTCCTCGTAAGTCGGGTTCGGGGTCGTCCCGTTCATGTAACCAACGGCCGTCGTGTAGACCCCGTCGAGTTCCCAGAACAGCCGCTCCGCGCCCCAGAAGCAACCGAGCGCGAAGTACGCGACCTCGATCCCCTCGGGGAACGGCGGCTCGAGCGGCGTCCCCAGGACCGCGTGCGTCGCCGGCACGTCGAAGCCCCGCTCGCTGCGGCCGGGCAGCGCCTCCGCCGGAGCGACCATCTGCGTCTTCTCCGGGTGCATCATCTCCATCAGCTTTCCAAGTCTGCTCATCTGAACCTGTTCCTTGTTCTGGCCTCCTACAGGAAACGTTACGGGAGAGAAATAACCGGCCGATTAACTGGGTAGCGTCCCCACATGGCTTGTCTCCTCGTCCTGCTCGCCTTCCTCTCTCCCCGGCTGGCGCTGTTCGTGATCTTCCTCTTCTCGGACCTGCTGAGCCGGGCCTTCGACAGCTGGTTCGTCCCCTTCCTCGGCTTCTTCCTGCTGCCCTGGACGACCCTCGCCTACGCGGTGATGTGGGCGAGCTCGAACCGCGTCTACGGCTTCGAGTGGTTCATCGTCATCCTCGCCTTCTTCCTCGACATGGGCTCCTACATGCGGGGCGGCCGCGAGCGACGGGCGCGCAGCTAGCGCGCAAAAGGTTTGAAATTCGTACCGGCCTGGTTGCGGCCTACCTCGGCGGCCCTATAGTCGAGGGCGGTGGCTCGTCCAAAGCTCAACCGTGCACTTCTCGCTGCGCTGATGTCGCTCGCGGGGCTACTGCTCGCCCTGCCCGCAAGCGCCGCCGCTTGCGGCGAAAGCGAGCCGCCGCTGATCAAGGCGGCAAAAGTGAGCCCGAGCAGCCTCCCCTATGAAGGCGGGACGATTCACGTCACTACGGAAGTCGAAACCGTCTACGACTGCGGCGTCAACGTCTGGGCCGAAGTCAACACCACCGAAGGCCTCAACTGGAGCATGCAGCTCCTCTCGACGAGCGATCCCAACCTTCTTCTGCAGTCCTACGAAGCCCAGATCAGCGCGCCGGCCAACTACCAGGAATGGCCCATCAGCTACCAGGTCAGGATCTGGGTCGAAGACGCCGAAGGGGGCTTTGCCGAAACCTACGCCGGCGAGGCGGAAGTTGCGGGAGCGCCCCAGTTCGACGAAGCGCCCTACGTCACCAACGCCACCCTGACGCCGGCCAAACTCGGCACCGAAGGCGGCTGGGTCACGATCGCCGCCGACATCAGCGACAACCGCAGCGTCGCCTACGCCTTCGCGAACGTCATGCTCCCGGACGAAACGCTGAAAGAAGTGCCGCTGGAACCGGTCAGCGCCTCGCACTTCGTCGGCCACTACAAAGCGCCCCCCAACTTCGGCACTTCGGCGCAGAAATACCCGGTGGTCGTCTACGGCGAGGATGACATCGGGCAGCAAAGCTTCGAGAGCGCCGGCACGTTTAGTGTCGCCGGGCGTCCCGGCCCGCTCTCCGCGCTCACCGAAAACAACGGCTACATCGGCAACGTCACCATTGGGAAGACCGCGACCCGGATCGTCACCGTCCACAACAGCGGCAGCAAAGGGATCAAAGCTTCCATCTCGGTGTCCGGGGCTTCGTTCGCCCTACGCGGTTCGACGGGTGGCAGGATCGACTTCTGGGTCGGCCCGGATGAAACCCGCTACTTCAGGGTCGACTTCACCCCGACCGCACTCGGGCCGGCATCCGGCTCGGCGACCGTGAGGCGCACCGACGGGGCTCAGGCAGACATCGTCCTGAACTTCACCGGCAAAGGTATCCCGCCGGCGTTGTAGCTCAGGGCTCCGCCGGATAGGCGACGCGGATGTGGCGCTTGGAGAGGACCACGAAGGGGAGCTCGGTGACCCTGCCGTCGTCGAGCGAGGTGAGCTTGGCGTTGGTCAGGGGCACGAACTCGAAATCGCCGCGGTTGAGCGAGTCCGAGAAGCGACTCTGGTAGCCAGCGGGCGGCAAGGTCAGATCCCCCTCGATCAACTGGCGGTCGGTTTCGAACACCGCCCGCTCGACGCGGCGCCGGCCCGGCTTGTCGATCGCTGCCTCCGCTTGGTTGAGTGCCTGCTCCATCATCGCTTACAGCAGAGTTTTCGGCTCGACGGGGGGAGAACTTGAAGCCGTCCAGCCCTTGTAGGGGCATGCTCAACAATTCACCCGACCGAATGGCCATTATTATAGTCATATTTCAAAGCAAATGACCGCCACCGCCGCAAAGGCCAACTTTCTACGCCTCCTCGACGAGGCAGCCGCCGGTGAGGAGATCGAGATCACCCGGCACGGCCGCCCGGTCGCTCGCCTCGTCCCCCCTGCTGGAACCCATTCCTTGGAGGGTTTGTTTCAGGGACGGGCAAGGACGGCAGTGGACGAGGAGGGTCTCTTCTCCACCGACGAGACGTGGGAGGTCTCTTAGATGGGCGCCGTCCTTCTGGACACCCACGTCGTCCACTGGTGGTCGGCGGAGCCGGATCGAATCAGCCGATCGGCCCGTGGCGCCTTGAAAGCAGCCGACGAACTGCTCATCGCCGCCATCTCCTGGTACGAGCTTGCCTGGCTGGCAGAGCGCCGGCGCATCGTCATCGACATGCCGATCCGGGCCTGGCTAGAAGGTCTTGGCGCACAGTTGCGGACCATCGGGATCACCCCTGCGATCACCGACACCGCCGTGGCCCTTCCGACTTCCTTCCCGCGCAATCCCGCCGACCGGCTCATCTACGCGACCGCGATCGAGCAGGGAGTGAAGCTCATCACCAAGGACCGGGAGATCGCCGACCACGACAGGCCGCGCTCGCTGGTCATCTGGTAGCCGCTCACTACTGGGAGTGCTCGGCCGCTTTCTCCCGCGCTTCGGCCTTCTCCTCGAGCGTCATCGCGCCCGGGTGGCCGTCCCCAGGCCAAGGCGAGAGAACCATCAGCAGCCGCGCATCCGAGCGGGCGACGATCGTGCGGCGCTCGCCCGGCGCGAATTCGAAGAGATGGCCGGCGCCGGCATTGGCGAAGTCCCCCTCGGGAGAATTGACGTCCACATCGCCCGAGACGACGAGAACCCGAGCCCGCTCGTGCACCTCGTGCTCCTGCAGCTCCTCCCCGTCCGGCAAGTGCAACAGGATCGTCCGCGCGTCCTCAGCCGAGGCGAGGATTCGCGGCTGGTGCGCTTCTACCTCGACCGTGTTCAGGTTCCAGCTCTCCATCTGCAGCCTCCTTCGCGAGTGAGTCCTTCGCGAATAAGTCTGCCGATTCCCTACCCGCTCGGGAGGCTCGTCATTTCGATTTCGATTTGCCGCTGGATTTGCGCGCGCTTTTCCTCTTGACATCGCCGTCTTTGATCGTGCCGCGCCAGCCGTTCTCGGTGTGCTCTTCCATCTCGACGAACGCCTTGAACCTGTGCAGGTCACCGCGGACGGCGCGCTTGGTGAACCGCATGCCACGTCCGGCTTTCTCCAGCAGGGAGTCCGGCTTCACGTCGAGCGTGACCTCGATCCGGGTCAGCCTCGGGGCGAGGCGGTGGAACGTCACGACCCCGCTGTGACTGAGCCCCTGCTCGGTGTGCCATTCGATCCGCTCGTCGGGTCGCTGTTCGACGATTTCGGCCTCGAACTCCTTGGTGACCCCCCACACCTTGGTGGAGATGTGGACGGTCGAATCGTCGACCTGCTGGACGCTGTCGACTCGGTGCATGAATTTCGGCCACTCTTCGAAGCGCGTCCACTGGTCGTAGGCCTCTTTGATCGGAACCGCGACGTCGACCGCTTGCTGAATCGGCATGCGACGGCCACTGCCATGCGCCTCGGTGGCCTCCTCTCCCTCGCCCTCGGAATCCGAGCCGTTACCGCTGAAGAGGCTAGTGAGGCTGCCAAGCCCCCCTTTCGAGCCCAGCTTCTCGTCGGCGACTTCGCTCGCCACCTTCTTGGCCCCCTTGGCGGCCTTGCCTTTCGCCTGCTTACCGAGGTCCGCCGCCGCATCGGTCGCCGAGCCGCCGGCGAGCTTGGCGATGCCCTCCGCCGCAAACGGCAGCGCCATCAGCGCCGCTCCGGCCGCCGCCATACGCCGCGGGTTGCTTAGTTGATTTCCGCCCTTCTTCTTCGCCAACTCGACCGCACTGCTGGTGATGTCGCTTACCTCGGGCATGATCCCTCCTGTCTTCGATCCGGTGGCGAATTCCTCGGTGTTCGCCTTCCCGTTCGTCCCGTCTCCCCTAGACGGTTCCCAGGCCCCCAAAAGGCAAACATCCCTAATCGCATGGGACCGAGTCAATCGAGGATTGGCTACGCCTCGTCGCGAATTCTGAATCCGACCGGCCTCTTCGGGCGCGGAGCCGGAGTGATCAGTTGATTAAGAATTTTGAAGATCTGGTCCAGCTGCTCGTCGTGCTCATCGAGTCGTGAGGTCATCTCACGCTGAAGCTCCTCCAGTTGCTCCTGAAGCTCTGCGTAGGAACTCGCGACGCGGCGCAGTTCGACGAAGGCCCGCATGATCTCGATGTTCACGGCAATCGCTCGATCGCTGCGAAGGACGCCTGAAAGCATTGCCACTCCTTGCTCGGTGAAGACATAGGGCGCGTAGCGCCGGCCACCCCTCCCGTCGTTTGAGGTTGCAATTTGTGACCTCAAAACCTCCACCTCGTCACTGCTGAGCTGGAACATGAAGTCCTCGGGGAAGCGCTTCAGGTTCCGTTTGACCTGCTGGATCAGGCGCTTCGTCTCAACCCCATAGAGGTCCGCCAGGTCTTCATCGAGCATCACTTGCCGCCCACGGACCACCAAGATCCGCTTCTCGATCGCGGGCGCCGCGATCAGCTCAAGCGATGCTGCTTTCTCCTTCAACTCCGCCATCAATCACAGGATGGCATATCCACTGGAAGGAATTGTCTACATCGGGGCGCCCGGATTTGAACCGGGGACCTCGGCCACCCAAAGGCCGCGCGCTACCAGGCTGCGCCACACCCCGCTGTGGCCAAGTGTAGGTTCTGGGGGCGATGGCGGAGGTGCTTCCTTTCAAGGCGCTGCATTACGACCTTGGCAAGGTCGGGTCTCTCGACGCCGTCGCGGCGCCTCCTTACGACGTAATCGACGCGCCGCAGCGGGCGGCGCTGCTGGGGCGCTCGCCGTACAACGCGGTCGCGATCGACCTGCCGAAGCCGTTCGATCCCGCCGATCCGGACAGCAATCCGAGCGGCGATCCCTACGCCGAGGCGGCTTCGCGGATCGGGCAGTGGCGCTCCGACGGCGCGCTGGTCCAGGACGCAGAGCCTTCGATCTGGGCGCTGACCCAGGACTACGTCGCCCCCGATGGCAACAGCTACAGCCGCAACGGCATCCTCGCCCGGGTCCGGGTGGAGGACTACGAGAGCGGCACCGTGCGCCCGCACGAGCGCACCCACCCCGGCCCGCTGCTCGACCGGCTCGAGCTGACCCGCGCCACCGGCTACAACCTCTCGCCGATCTTCTCGCTCAGCACCGAGGACGCCTGGCCGCTGGTCGAGCCCTCGCTGCCGGACCAGCCCTGGGGCGAGGCGCGCGACGAAGACGGCACCGTCGACCGGCTCTGGAAGGTCGACGATCCGGCGATCCAGCAGGCGGTGACCGAGTGCCTCGCGAACGCGCAGCTGCTGATCGCCGACGGCCACCACCGCTACGAGACCGCGCGCGCCTTCCGCGACGAGGTCGGTGGCGAGGGCCCCCACAACTACACGCTGATGTCGCTGACCGGGCTCGACGACCCGGGGCTCACCGTCTTCCCCACCCACCGCCTGCTGTCTGGCTTCGCCGACGACCCGACTAAGCAGCAGCGCCTCGGCAACGGCCTGCGCGAGATCTTCGAGGTCGAGGAGGTCCCCCGCGAGGAGATCGACCCGAACGGCGAGGACGGGGTCGGCGTCTTCGGCCTCTACGACTCCTTCCACAAGCGGGCCTTCCGGCTCCGCCTCAAGGACGTCGCCGAGCTCGACCGCCGCCTCGAAGGCAAACCCGAGGCCTACCGTCGCCTTGACTCGGCGATCCTCGAGACGCTCGTGCTCAAGAGCCTCGTCGGGATGAGCGACCACGACATCGACGAGCGCCGCGGCCTCGAATACGCGAAGAGCGTCCCGGCCGCGCTGGAGATGGTCGACGAGGGCGGCTACGACGTCGCCTTCATCCAGCGGCCGGTCCCCGTCGAGCAGGTGAAGGCGGTGGCGGAAACCGACGAGAACATGCCGCCGAAGAGCACCTACTTCTTCCCCAAGGTGATGACCGGCTTCGCCTTCAACCCGGTGCGCTAAGTGGTCAAGATCTACACCAAGAAGGGCGACGACGGGACCACCTCCCTCTGGTACGGCGGCCGCGTCCCCAAGCACAGCGGCCGCACCGATGCCTACGGCACCCTCGACGAGGCCTGCTCACAGCTCGGCGTCGCCCGCTCGCTCTGCGGCCCCGAGCAGGGGGAGCTCGCCGCCGACATCCTTCGCCTCCAGGACGACATCTTCATCGCCGGCGCCGAGCTGGCGACCGCGCCGGAGGCGGCGGAGCGGCTCGAAGACGGGATCAGCCGCACCACCGAGGAGATGGTCGCCGAGCTGGAGCGGCTGATCGACCGCTACATGGCCGAGGTTGACCTGCCGCCGCAGTTCGTCATCCCCGGCGGCAACCAGCTCGCGGCGCAGCTCGACGTCGCCCGCACCGTCGTCCGCCGCGCCGAGCGCCGCATCTCGGAACTGAACGAGGCGGGCGAACTGGCGAGCGAGACCGTGATCCACTTCGTCAACCGCGCCTCCGACCTGGTCTTCGCGATGGCCCGCTACGCGGACGTCGACGACCCCGCCCTGTTCGAGGGCCGCCGCCGGGGCTGAGCGTGCGGATCGTCGCCCGCCGCCGCGAGGACTACGCGCACGACATCGAGCTCGAGGGACACGACCTGCGGGTGGACGAGCCGCCCGCGGCCGGCGGCACCGACACCGGGCCGCGGCCGACGCAGCTCCTCGGCGCCAGCCTCGCCGGCTGCATCGCGATCACGGTCGAGATGTACGCGCAGCGCAAAGGCTGGGACGTCGGCAAGGTCGAGGTCGACGTCGAGATGAGCTACGACGGGCCGGTGCCGACCAACTTCGAGGTGGGACTGAAGCTGCCGGGCCACCTGGACGAGGAGCAGCGGCGACGGCTGCTGGTCATCGCCACCAAGTGCCCCGTCCACAAGGTCCTCGCCGGGGAGGCGCACGTCAACGTCGTCGAGCGCCTGGAGAGCGCCTGATGGACCTCGGCCTCGCCGGCCGCGGCTGCGTCGTCACCGGCGCCAGCAGCGGCATCGGCCGCGAGACGGCGCTGCAGCTCTGCGCCGAGGGCGCGAACGTGCTGCTGGTCGCGCGCGGAGAGGAGCGTCTCGCAGCGGTGACCGAGGAGGCGGCGCGGGCGGCGGAACCGGCTGGCGGCGCGGCTGCGGCGCTAACCCTGGATGTCACTGACGAGGAGGCGGGCAAGCGGATGCTGGCGGCGGCCGAGGAGCGCTTCGGCTCCCTCGACGTCCTCGTCAACAACGCCGGCGCCGCCATGTGGCGCGACCTCGACGATGTCCCCGAGGAGGACTGGCGCGCCCAGTACGAGCTCAACGTGATGGCGCCGTTGCGAGCGATGCGGGCGGCGATCCCGCCGATGGCCGAGCGCGGCTGGGGCCGCGTCGTCAACGTCTGCTCGACCGCCGGCAAGCGCCCCTCCTCGGCGATGCCCGAGTACTCGGTCGCCAAGGCCGCCGAGCTCTCGCTCTCGCGCCTCTTCGCCGACCGCTACGCGAAGACCGGCGTCCTCGTCAACGCCATCGCCCCCGGCCCGGTCGAAGCGGAGATGTGGATGGAGCCCGGCGGCCTGCTCGACCAGTCGCTGGAGATGTCCGGCGCCGAGAGCCGCGAGGAGGCGCTGGCGGAAGCGGGCTCGAAGCGCCCGATCGGCCGCCTCGCCCAGGCGGAGGAGATCGCCTCGGCAATCGTCTTCCTCTGCTCCGAGCGCGCCTCCTACGTAGCCGGCGCCGCCTGGTCCGTAGACGGCGGCACCGTCCAGGTGATCATCTGAGCGAGCTGGCCGACCTGCTGCTGACGCCCGAGGACGCGGCGGCGATGGCGGGGCGGCGCGGGACGCAGGCGGCGGTGCTGCTGGCGCTCTACGGCTGGCCGGAGGAACCGGGGCTGATCTTCACCGAGCGGCGCGCGGACCTGCGGCGGCACGCGGGCGAGATCTCCTTTCCCGGCGGCCGCCAGGACCCGGACGACGCCGACCTGACGGCGACCGCCCTGCGCGAGGCACAGGAGGAGATCGCCCTCGACCCCGGCGCAGTCGAGCTGACGGGGGCGCTGGCGCCGGTCTCGACCTTCGTCACCGGATACCGCGTCCACCCCTTCGTCGGCACCGTCCCCCACCCCGGCGAGCTCGACCTGCAGCCGAACCCGACCGAGGTCGAGACCGTCCTCACCTTCTCGCTGGAGCTGCTGCGTGAGGGCTACGAGATGCGCCGCCTGACCCGGCGCGGCGTCCCCATCCACACCCCCACCTACGAGGTCGAAGGGCAGCTGATCTGGGGAGCCACGGCGCGGATCTTGGGGGACTTACTGGGGCGCCTCGGCTAAGGCACCCCTTTGCTCGCCGACCTAGTTTTTGCCGGCTGGTTCCGGGACTATGCGGATGTAGGGCTTCGGCGATTCCCAGCCCTCCGGGAAGAGTTCTTTCGCCTCATCCTCTTTGACCGAGCCCGAGATGATCACGTCGTCACCACGATTCCACTGCGCCGGCGTCGCCACTTTGTGGTTTGCCGTCAGCTGCAGCGAGTCGATCACCCGCAGCACCTCGTCGAAGTTGCGCCCGGTGGTCATCGGGTAGACGAGGATGAGTTTGATTTTCTTGTCGGGGCCGATGACGAAGACGTTGCGGACGGTCTGGTTGTCGGCCGGAGTGCGATCGGCGGCGTCACCGGTGACGTCGGCCGGCAGCATGCCGTAGGCCTTCGAGATCTCGAAGTCGGCGTCGCTGATGATCGGGTACTCGGGCTTCGCACCCTGCGTCTCCTCGATGTCCTTGGCCCAGCCCTCGTGTTTGTCGAGCGGGTCGACCGAGAGGCCGATGATCTTCACCCCGCGCTTCTCGAACTCCGGCTCGATCCGCGCCATGTAGCCGAGCTCGGTCGTGCAGACCGGCGTGAAGTCTTTCGGGTGGGAGAACAGAACCCCCCACGAATCGCCCAGCCAGTCGTGGAACTTGATCCGGCCCTGGGTCGTATCGGCCTCGAAATCGGGTGCTACGTCACCGAGCTTTAGCGCCATTTGAGCCGCTCCTCTCGCGCTTCGATCGCTATTACCTGAATTCCCATCGGAGTTTAGACCTTTCGGCTCGCCGGCCAGAACAGCCCGCACCGCTTTCGCGAGTCCGTCTGCGTGTTCGGTATGCGGACACTGAGACGGATTCGCCGAGAGCGTCCGTACCGGGATCCGCCAGGTGCGGCTCGCGGCGCGCACGACCTCCGCGCCCACCTCGGTCCCCTCGTAGACGACCCCGCGGACCGGGGTTTCAACCAGGTGTTCCATCAGCCGCTCCCGCCGC
>JBQCEW010000034.1:0-7594 GCA_051959815.1 Solirubrobacterales bacterium | reverse complement strand
GGGGCCTCGTCAGTGCTGGCCGCAGCGGCGACCTTCGCCGGGCGCCCCGCGCTCGCGCGGCGGGCCTGGGTAGGCGCCTTCGTCGGCGTCACCGTCAGCCCGCTGCTGCTGATCAAAGACCTCGGCAAACCGAGCCGCTTCCTCAACATGCTCCGCGTCTTCAAGGTCACCTCGCCGATGAACGTGGGAGCCTGGCTGCTGCTCGCCAACGGCGGCGCCACCAGCCTCGCCGCCGGTTTCAATCTGCTCGATGAGAAGCGTCGCGGCGGAGCACCGGAGGTTCTGGCGGCGGCGCTGGGCGCCCCGCTCGCCACCTACACCGCAGCCCTCGTCACCCACAGCGCGATCCCCGCCTGGTCGGAGGCGCGGGCGGAGATGCCCTTCGTCTTCGCCGCCAGCGCCACCGCGAGTGCCGCCGGGGCGGCGATGCTCACCGTTCCCGCCGACGAAGCCGAGCCCGCCCGACGCCTCGGCGTTCTTGCCGCGGTCGCCGAGGAGGCGATCACCGCCGTAATGCACAACCGCCTGGGCCCCCTCGCCGAGTCCTACAAAAAGGGCAAAGCCGGCAAGTTCGAGAAAGCCGCCCGCGCCTGCACCCTGAGCGGCGCGGCCGCCTTCGTCGCCAGCGACCCCGACTTCCCCCTGTCCCTCGGCAAGCGCCGCCGCAGCATCCTCTCCATAGCCGGCGGCACCCTCCTCCTGGCCGGCTCCATCTGCAAGCGCTGGTCGGTCTTCAAAGCCGGCTTCCAGTCAGCCGAAGACCCCATGCAGACCATCGATACCCAGCGAGCATCCGTCCGCGGGGAAATGGCGCCCAGGTAGTTGACTCGATACCCCAAAGGTTCCCGCCCGCGCCCAATGTCGAGCTCAACCCGCGCGGGTCTACTCCAAATACACCAAAATTTCTTGACTTTCCCATGGACTCTACCTACCGTCTGCTCAATATCTGAGCCAGGGCGGAAGAAGCGCCCATAACTAGTCTGGTGCAGTAGTAGGGGGGAGAAGCGAGCAGCCCCAGTTTGGAGGCAGGTGTGTCTCGCGCGTACAACGCACGAAGGAAGGCTAGGCGGAAACAAGTCCAGCCTGTAGGCAAGCCAAGCGGGCGTTCGCGATCGCCGTGGCCCCGACGCATCACTGCGTTAATACCAGCGATCGCCATCATCGCGATTCTCGCTGCTGTAGCGGCTCTGAGTCTCGGAAGCAGTAGCAGCATCAATAGACAGCAAGTTCGTCAAGAAGTAACCGAACTTCTTGCTGGCATACCCCAACGAGGGCCTGTTCTCGGGTCACCAAAGGCCCCCATCACCATCAAGATGTTCGGAGACTTGGAGTGTCCGACTGTCAAACACTTTATCGCAGATTATCTCCCCTTCATGGTCGAGACCTGGGTAAAGGATGGCATGGTGAAGTTCGAATACCAGTCTCTCAAGACTGACACTATTGACGAACATACGTTTTTCAAGCAGGAAATCGCAGCTCTGGCAGCTGGTAGACAGGCAAAAATGTGGAATTTCCTTCTGACCTTTCTACACGAGCAGGGACAGGAGTATTCGGGCTACGTCACCGGGGAATTCATGGCTGACATCGCCTCCCAGGTCCCGGGCCTCAAGGTTAGGCAATGGAATCATGACCGTGAAGATGTCCCGCTGTTCAACCACGTTGCTCTTGGCTTCCATGCTGCTCATGAAATGGGCTTCTCCTATACGCCCTCGTTCCTTCTCACCAGTAATGACGAGCAAAATTATGAAGACGAACGATATGGACGTACGGCAGTGGTGCGGAAAGAAATTGAAGCTTCGCTCCGGCGGGCCATGAAAGCCCTGCGGGAAGAAACCTCCCGGGATGCTCCTGCTCTAAAGACCTTCAGATGATTTAAATAGCAAATTATGAAATAGGAGCTATATATAGCTCCATTATGGGATTTTGGGAGAGATGGATATGTCTATAGGGAAATACATCACATGTATAGTTGCAATCTGCGCGACTGCCAGCGCGACGGTGATCCTGTTTTTGGCGGGAGTTGCCGCGGCTTGCTCGGGTACCGAAGAAACTTCAAAATGCGGTTGGGAATCGGCGTCGGCATGGACCCAAGGTCCGGGTATTGTTACCACTACTAGCGCTGTATTACGGGGAGCAGTTACCCCACGCGGATGTGAAACGACCTGGCAGTTTAAGTGGGGCGTGATGTCTGGAGGGTATACCTCGTCGGCTGGCGGGACTATTTCATCCAAAGAAGCCGAAGAAGTCGTTGAAAAGTCCGTGGAAACTACGATCGCAGTCTCGCCTAACACGACGTACTACTATCGTCTCTACGCCACGAACAAAAATGGAACCGTTCAAGGCGCGGAGTGGACCTTCACCACGCCTTCGGAAGGTTCGCCGCCTCCAGAAAAACCCTCGGTTACCACCGAAGCGGCAAGTGGAGTTAGTGCCACCGGCGCTACGCTGAATGGGTCGGTAAATCCGCATGGCGCTTCTACGACCTACAAGTTCGAATACGGTACTGCAAAAGGAGTATTGAATACAGCAACTACGTCTACCAGCGCGGGATCTGGAACCATTAGCACCAAAGTAAGTAAGACGGTCTCGAACCTTAATCCAAGTACCATTTATTACTATCGTATTTCCGCGACTAATTCTTCCGGGACCACTACGGGGACGGAAGCGTCCTTTACGACCTCAGCCCTTGTTACGAATTGGGAAATTCAAACGACCCCGAACCCTACGGGCGCCAGTTCGAGCCGGCTGACATTCGGCTCGTGCTCGGCTTCTACGGCTTGTACGAGCGTGGGCCAGTACGTAAACAGCAGCGGGACGAAGGTGCCCCTTGCTGAGCGGTGGAACGGCACTGCTTGGTCTGCTCAGACTCCTGCTATTCCAACCGGCGCTACCTGGAGCGATCTACTCGGCGTGTCGTGTGCGTCCAGCACTTCGTGCGTCGCAGCTGGCGTCTACGAAAGTAGCGCTCGCCAAGCTCTGGCAGAGAGCTGGAATGGCTCCTCGTGGTCTATCCAGACGACGCCTAGCCCTGTCGGAGCTACGTCTACGGAACTGTCTGCGGTGTCTTGTACCTCTAGCACCGCTTGTACGGCAGTGGGGCACTACACGTCGAGTTCCGGCACCCTAACGCTGGCGTTGCGGTGGAACGGCACTGCTTGGTCGATTCAGAGCACGCCGAATCCGAGTGGCGCAACGGAAAGCTCACTGCTTGGAGTGTCTTGTACCTCAAGTACGGCCTGTACGGCCACTGGCTACTACTTCAACAGCTCGGGCGTGCGGGTGACGTTAGCGGAGGCGTGGAATGGCTCGGCGTGGTCGATTCAGGCGACCCCTAATAGAACCGGTGCCACCGGGAATATCCTCCTCGGCGTCTCATGCACGTCCTCTACCGCATGTACCGCCGTGGGCGGGGACTTCCCGTCTGGAAGTCCTCAGGAGACCCTCGTGGAGCGCTGGAATGGAGCCGAATGGGTAATCCAGGCCAGCTTCAATCCAAGCGGCTCAGAAGCGAGCGTTCTTCATGGCATCTCATGCGTGTCGGCGACCTCGTGTACCGCTGACGGCGACTACATCAATGCCGGAGTTAACGTCACCCTCGCCGAGCGATGGAATGGCACCTCATGGTCACAGCTGATAACCCCGAATCCCTCTGGGGCGACCTTCAGCGCATTGTGGTCAGCGTCGTGCTGGGCAGCAACTGAATGCATGGCTCCGGGGTACTACAAGAACTCGTCAGGGGTCGAACAAGCTCTGACTGAGAAATCATCGTGAGGTGATGAATTAGAGCGGCAACGGCCAGATGGGCTGATGTCTTGAGGTGGGTGCCCAGCACGGCACCCACCACAGAGTTTGAGGAGCAGAGGAGCCAATAGCTTAAGGGGGGCGGTTACTCGTCTCCTTGAAGCCGAGTTCCTCATTCCGCTCGATGATTCTGCCGCTCCAGCCGCGGAGGGGGTGGGCGTCGCGGGCGCGGAGCTCTTCGCAGATTCGTTTGGTGACGAAGTAGACGAGGATCGGGACGAGGAGGGCGAAGGCGCGGAAGAACCAGACTTGGCCTTCGTAGGGGATGAAGGAGCGGAAGTAGAAGCGGTCGGTGGCGCCGGCGGCGAAGATCGTGAAGACCCAGACGAGGAAGGCGACGACGAGGGCGGTGCGTTTCGGGTTGTCGCGGGGGCGCTCGAGGAGGTTGTGCTCTCGGCGGTCGTCGATGCGGAGGCGGCGGGCCAGGGGGGGCCAGAGGTAGAGGAGGCCGAAGACGATCCCGGGGAAGAGGGCGCCCCCCCAGAAGGGCGAAGGGACGACGGTGTAGCTGCCGAGCACGATCTCCAGCGGCGGCATCAGCCGCAGCGCCCCGATCAGCCAGCCGACGTACCAGTCGGGCTGGGCGCCGTTGGTCGAGAGGTAGGGCGCGTACGGTCCCCACTCCCAGATCGGGTTGATCTGGACGAGGCCGCCGAGCAGGAACAGGACCCCGGCGACGACGAGGAAGAGGCCGACGGAGCGCAGCGCGTAGCCGGGCCAGGTCGGCGTCCCGCGCACGACCCGCTCGGAGCCTTCCTCGGGGAATTGGGTGTGGTGCTGGCGGACGATCTGGGCGAGGTGGATCGCCAGCAGGATCGCGATCGCCATCGGGATCAGGAAGACGTGGAGAATCTCCAGTCGCGGCCAGAACGAGCTCGTCCCCGGGTACTCGCCGTTCCAGACGAGGAAGGCGAACTGGCCGCCGACGAAGGGGATCGACATCGCCACCGCGTAGGCGATCGCCAGCCCCATCCCGGAGAGCAGGTCGTCGACCAGCGAGTAGCCGAGGAAGCCCTCGAGGATCGCCAGTCCCAGCATCGTCACCCCGATCCAGTAGTTGAGCTCGCGCGGCTTGCGGTAGGCGCCGGTGAGCAGGATCCGGACCAGGTGGAGGACGATCGCGACGACGAAGACGTCGGCCGCCCAATGGTGCGTCTGGCGGATCAGCAGTCCGGCCGGCACGTCGAAGGAGATGTGCAGGACCGAGGCGTAGCTCTCGCTCATCGAGATCCCCTGCAGGGGCACGTAGGACCCCTGGTAGTGCAGTTTCGCCTCGCTGGGGACGTACCAGAAGGTGAGGAAGATCCCGGTGATGACGAGGATCACGAAGCAGTACATCGCGATCTCGCCGAGCATGAACGTCCAGTGGTCGGGGAAGACGTAGCGCAGCGTCCGCTTGATCGGGTTGGCGGCGCCGAGGCGCTCGTCGAGGGCGGCGACCGTGCGGCGGATCACAGCGGCCGCCCCCGCGGGTCTTCGCGGATGCCGCCATAGGAGGGGCCGATCGGTTCGTAGAAGCCGCCGGCGGCTTCGAGGCTGCCGTCGCCTGCGACCCGCAGCGGAAGCTGGGGGAGGGGGCGTCCGGCCGGGCCGAAGACGACCTGTCCGCCGTCGGCCGGATTGAAGGTCGAGTAGTGGCAGGGGCAGACCAGCGCCGGCCCGGGCTGCGTTTCTTCGAAGGTCGGGTAGCGGAACAGGGAGACCGCGCAGCCGGCGTGGGTGCAGATTTTCGAATAGGCGACGTAGCCCTGAGGCGCGGAGTGGGCGCGGTCCGCGGGCAGTTCGAGCTCGTCGGTTTTGAGGCGGACGAGGACGAGCGGCGAGCCGATGTCCTCCTTGCTCGCGCCTTCCGGGAAGGCGGTGATGAACTCGCCTGGGCTAAGGGTGTCGAGGGTGATCGGCTTCCCGGTCTCGTCGACCACTTTCTTGCCGGCGCTCCAGGGGGTCTCGTAGACCTTCTCGCCGACCCGCGGGCCGAGCGAGGCGAGCGGGACGACCGCCGCGGCGCCAAGGGCGGCGCCGACCGCGGCGAGCGAGGAGAAGAGGAGCCGGCGCCGCGTCACCCCGACCTTGCCCTCGACCAGGTGGTTTTCGACTTCGCGCCGTTCTTCGCGGTCGCCGTAGTCCTTGTACTCGTCGGTCGCTTTCTCCTGGATGACGACGCGCTTGCCCGCGAGCGCCGAAGCGGTGCCGGCAAGGACGAGCCCGAGCCCGATGCTGAGGCCGAGCAACTGCGTGTCTTCGCTGACGACGTAGAAGACGACGAAGCCGGCAAAGGCGATCGCAGCCCCCATCAGCAGCAAGGCGACGATCAGCTCAGCACGAGGATCGGGCGTTTCGTCAATCTCCGGCGGCGGCACGTGTTCACGAACTTCCTCCGGAGGCGGAACTGCATCAAATTTTCTCTCTGCTGGGTGGAGAATTTGATGCAGTTCGGTCTGGTGCTCCTCGCGACGGGGGCGTAGGCCGGCTGCGCCGCATAGGGCGGCGACGATGCGGGCGAAGACTCCGCCGGGGGTCATCGGGTCGTCCTCTCCCCGATCAGGCGGATCGTGAACAGCAGGGCCACCCCGGCCAGCAGCCAGGCGACCATGCCCTCCGGGATCGGGCCGATGTGGCCGATGCCCCAGCCGCCCCTGTCTTCGGGGTCGTGGGTGTATTCGACGTAGCGGGCGAGGTCGTCGACTTCGCTCTGGCTGAGGTGGCTGAAGCTCGGCATCACGTAGGGGCCGATGTGGACCGCCTCGGCGACGTCGCGGGCGCTGGCGGCGCCGAGGTCGGGGACGACGGCGCCGGGCAGCATCCCGCCACGGGCGACGACCTGGTGGCAGCCGGCGCAGTGCTCGGTGAAGAGTTTCTGCCCTTCGGCGAGGTCGCCGTCTTCGGCGTGGACCGCGGGGATCGACGGCCCGCCGAGGCTGCCGACGTACTTCGTCAGCGCCTGGACCTCGGCTTCGGAGTAGGGGGAGGGACCGCGCTGGGGCTCTTCATCGGGCCGATTGAGCGGCATCCGCCCGGTCCGCAGGTAGAAGTCGGCGGCATCTTCGCCGACGCCGATCAGCGAAGGCCCATGCCCTGGGACCCCTTGCGCGTGGAAGCCATGGCATGAGGAGCAGCCCTGGACGAAGATCCGCCGCCCTTCGGATTCTGGTTCGCCGCCGGAGGCTGATCCCGCGCCCGAGGCCGCCGGCGTGGCCCCGGCGCCCGCAGGCGCCGCGCTCGCTTCCAGCGCCATCAACGTAATGGCCGCCGCCAATAGTCCCACCGGGATCAGCACGCGCAGCGCCCTCACGCGGCGCCTCCTTCGCGAGTCCGTGAAAACCCTTCCTCAAGGGGAGTTTTCACGGACTCGCGTTCGGCGGCCAGCTCATGCAGGAGCTGCAGGCGCTCTTCGCGCTTGAGTGCGGCCCAGCCGGCCAGGACCAGGGCGGCGGCGAAGGGGAGGCCGCCGGCCCACATCGCCGTCGCGCCGGGGTCTTGTTCGGCGATCGCCGTAGCGGCCGTCGTGCCCGCTGCGTAGGGCGAGTAGAAGACGCCGGTGGCGGTGTCGAGGGCGACGCCGACGGCGATCATCGGCACCAATGCCGCCGTCAGCAGCGCCGTCACCCCGATCAGCGAGAGCGGCTTCGCCGCCGGGTCGGCGCCGAGGGCGGCAGCCCAGAAAAGGAGGCCGGCGGCGAGGTAGGCGCCGTGCTCGAGCGCGTGCAGGGGCTCGCTTTCCATCGCCGTGTCGAAGACCACCGGCACGTGCGTCCCGACCACGACCAGCGCGAAGACGGCGAGGGCGACGAGG
>JBQCEW010000033.1:0-3933 GCA_051959815.1 Solirubrobacterales bacterium | reverse complement strand
CTCTGGAAGCTGCTCGACGAGATCGAGCCCGGCGATCGGGTCCTCATCTCGAGGACCGAGCAACAAGCAGGAGAACTGACCGAGAAGGAAGAGCAGCTTGCGCTGCTCGCGGGCGCGTTTGTCTCCGAGGGCTGGGTCGGCGAATCCAGAGTCGGGTTCAACAACGTCGACCGCCAATTCTTCGAGGCCGTAGTCGCTGCCTACGACGACGCTGTCGGCGGAGCCCGCTACGTCTATTCGAGGAGGATCGCCTCCGGCAGCCTCTTGTATGAGCTCGACGTCCAGAATCTCGAGCGCTTTCGGCAGTCGCCGCTCTCTGAGGTACGTGGCGCCGCGCGGGAGAAGGCGGTTCCGGAGTTCGTTTGGCGCTCGTCCGCGGCATTCAAGCGGCAGTTCCTCCGCGCCTTGTTCACGGGAGATGGTTCGTCGTCTTTGCTCCCGCGCAAGACGATCCAGATTTCTTATTCCACGTACAGCGAGCAGCTCGCCCGAGACGTTCAGATCCTCCTCCTCGAGGCGGGTGTCGTTTCTCGGATCTGCCGTTACGCGAAGGGCGAGTACAAGGTCGTCATCAGCAACCGCCGCGATGCTCGCATCTTCGAGCGGAACGTCGGCTTCCTCGGCGCCAAGCAGGAGAAGCTCAGCACCCATCTGCGCCAAGTCCCCGAGAGCAGTCGTGCTCTGAGCCGCGACCACGTCCCTTTCATGGCCGATTACGTTCGCGGCGAAGCGAATTCCGCTGGTGCCGACAATGCCTGGTTGCGCCGCCACAACATTGACCGGATCGAGCGCTGGGAGTTGGGTGGCACGGCGATCATGGAGAGGATCGAGTCGCAGGAGGTCCGCGACGTCGTCTCGCCGCTCGTAACCGGCGATTACTTCTATGCGGAGGTCGAGTCGGTAACGGACGCGGGTGTCCAACCCGTCTATTCGATCCGGGTCGACAGCGAAGACCATTCGTTCCTCACGAACGGCTTCGTCAGCCATAACACCGAGGCGCGCCTTGCCCGCCTGGCGACGGAGCTGTTGCGCGACATCGACGCCGACACGGTCGACTTCGGCCCCAACTACGACGAGAAGGCAAGCGAACCGCTGGTCCTGCCGGCGCGGTTCCCCAACCTGCTCGTTAACGGCACCTCCGGGATCGCCGTCGGGATGGCGACCAACATCCCGCCGCACAACCTGCGCGAGGTCGCCGACGCCGTCTGCGCCTATATCGACGACCCGCAGATCGACCTCGAGGGCCTGATGCAGCACGTCAAGGGCCCGGACTTCCCCGGCGGCGGGATCATGAGCCACGCGGGCATTGCCGACGCCTACCGCTCCGGCCGCGGCAGCATCCGGGTGCGCGCCCGGGCGCACGTCGAGCCGCTGAAAGGCGGCAAGGAGGCGATCGTCGTCACCGAGCTGCCGTTCATGGTCAAAAAGGGTGGCGACGGCGGCCTGATCACGAAGATCGCTGATCTCGTCCGCGACAAGAAACTCGAGGGCATCTCCGACCTCCGCGACGAGTCCGACCGCTCCGGGATGCGCCTGGTGATCGAGCTCAAGCGCGGCGGCCCGCCGGCAAAAGTCGTTCTCAACAACCTCTACAAGAAAACCGCGATGCAGTCGACCTTCGGCGCCAACATGGTGGCGCTGGTCGACGGGGTGCCGCGCACCCTCAGCCTCCTGCAGCTGATCCGCCACTACGTCGAGCACCAGCGCGAGGTCGTCACCCGCCGCACCCAGTTCGAACTGCGCCGCGCCGAGGCTCGCGCCCACATCCTCGAGGGCCTGCTGGTCGCGCTCGACAACCTCGACGCGGTGATCGCCCTGATCCGCGGCTCCAAAGACCCGGACGCGGCCCGCGATGGGCTGATGGGCCAGTTCGAGCTCTCGCGCGAGCAGGCGCAGGCGATCCTCGACATGCGCTTGCAGCGACTGACCGCGCTCGAGGCCGACAAAGTCCGCGCCGAGCACGCCGACCTGATGGAGCGGATCGGCGAGCTGCGGGCGATCCTCGGCGACGAAGCAAAGGTGATGGGACTGGTCAAAGATGAGCTGGCCGAAGTCGTCGACTCATACGGCGATGAGCGCCGCACCGAAATCGCCCACTTCGAGGGTGACGTCGGCATCGAGGACATGATCGCCGACCAGCAGATGGTGATCTCCCTCACCGCCTCCGGCTACGTGAAGCGGCTACCGCTGGCGACCTACCGCCAGCAGCGCCGTGGCGGCGTCGGGGTGATGGGGATGAACCTGAAAGAGGACGACTACATCGCCCACCTCCACATCTGCTCGACCCACGACTTCCTGCTCTTCTTTACCAACCGCGGCAAGGTCTACCGGCTCAAGGTCTACGAGCTGCCGGAGGGGTCTCGCACGGCGAAAGGCAGCTCACTGAACAACTTGCTGCCGCTGCGCGAAGGCGAGCGGGTGATGGCGGTGATCCCAACCCGCGACTTCAAAGAGAACAAGTACCTGGCTTTCGCCACCGCCCAGGGCCTGATCAAGAAAACGAAATTCATCGCTTACAACACGCCGATCCGCGCCGACGGGATCATCGCGATCAAGGTCCGCGACGGCGACGAGCTGGTCCAGGTGCGGCTGACTTCAGGTGAAGACGACATCCTCATGGTCTCCCACTCCGGCCACGCCTCCCGCTTCTCCGAGGCGCACGTACGGGAGATGGGTCGCGACACCAGCGGCGTCAAAGGCATGAACGTCGCCGGCAAGGACAACCGGGTGCTGGCAATGGACGTCGCCCGCAACGACACCGAACTGTTCGTCGTCACCGAGAACGGCTACGGCAAGCGAACGGCCGTCTCGGAGTATCCGGTCAAGGGCCGCGGTACGAAAGGCGTCCTCACCGCGAAGCTGACCGAGAAGAAGGGCGGACTCGCCGGCGCCCTGATCGTCAGCGAGCACCAGGATCTCCTCTTCATCTCCCAGAACGGCATGGTCCAACGCACCTCCGTCAGCGGCATCTCCCAAATGGGCCGCGCCACCCAGGGCGTCAAGGTGATGAACATCAAGGACGACGACCGCGTCAGCGCCGTCGCCCTGGTGGTCGAGTCCGAGGAATCCGAAGCCCCCACCGGTGCGCCCGAGGACAACGGCCAAGAGCAGTTAGCCGAAGCCTCGGCTGACGGTTCAGGCGACTGACGGCGAGGAGCCGCCAAGCGGCGGCTCCGCTTACGAATTAGGTCTAAGAAATCAGGAGTGTCGTCCTGTCTGTTGTAGTCAGGTCGAGGTCCATGTCGAGCTGACCTTCGCTGGGACAGAAGGCACCACCTCCACCTACATCTATTGCGTAAGCCTGTTTGGTGAAGTTAAATGTGGCGTCGGTACCTGTCCCATGCGTGCCTGACATTGAGGAGGCGTGGTAGCTGCAGGCACCTAGGCTTGTAAATTCCAGAGTAAATTTGTTGTTGCCGCCGCAGCCAGTGACTTTTATTTCGTCAGTTGATTGGGTACAAAACATAGTTTGCTGGTCACTATTACTCTGAGCGGAACCCAGCCGTTCCCTAGTCCCGCGGAGCTAGGCTCGTAGCGCAGGCGGTGCCTAGAGCGGTCGGTCGACTTCGACCTTGAACTGTTCGCCCGTCAGGGGGAAGGCTGGAGCACCTGGGAAGTTCACGGCGAGGTCTCCCAGCCATGACTTCGACCCGTCCGGTGCCGCGGTGTAGATCCCGGTTCCGTGAAAGGGCATCGGCGGCGAGGCTTCGGCATGGGTGAGGGCGCTGTTGACGGTGAACGTGTCGGTTTTGGCGCTCGCGACAGCGATCCGCACGATCCCGACTCTGTCGAGGGCCTGCTGGGCGAAAGCAAAGTACAAGGTCCGTTTCCGGCGCTCGAGCCCGAACACCTGCGCGGATTCGAGCCCACGGTGCCAGCCGGCACTGAACGCTTGGATCAGGGAGAAGGATGAGAACGGGTCACCGGAACTCG
>JBQCEW010000032.1:0-15442 GCA_051959815.1 Solirubrobacterales bacterium | reverse complement strand
CCATCGGTTGGTAGGCCTCGTAGTCGAGGCGCTCGACGTCGCGGGTCGTGCCCTGGAAGGTGACGATGGCGCCGGTGTGGGGAGTGGCAACCGCCTTATTCAGGCGGTCGGCGGAGAGCGGCTCGGAGGTGACGCGGACGTGGGGACGGGGCGCTCCGGCGCCGCCGCTGACCGGCGGGATCAGCGCCAGCTCGTCGCCGGGGGAGAGGGTTGCTTCCTCGTCAACGTAGTCGCGGTTCACCGCCATCACGACGGGCATCGCCGCCAGCGCCTCACCTAAGGGTTGGCTCTTTGCCCTCAGGGCCCCCAGTGCCTCGGCGACCGTTGCCCCCTCTGCGAGCTCAATCTCAAGCCTGTCGCTCCCCGCCCGCTCACGCAGGACGGCGAACAGGCGTACTTGCAGCAACATCGGCTTATCCTAGGCCGATGACCCTTCCCGCCGAGGCCGCTGGATCGGGTGATCTGACCCACCTCGACGCGGGTGGCAGTGCCCGAATGGTCGACGTAAGCGAGAAGGCGGCGACCCGCCGCCACGCGAAGGCGGAGGTGACTGTGCGGATGTCGCCGGAGACGGCGGCAAAAGTGGTGGTCGGGGACGCGCCGAAGGGCGATGTCGTCGGCACCGCACGGCTGGCCGGGATTCAAGCGGCGAAGCGGACCTGGGACCTGATCCCGCTGGCGCACCAACTGCCGCTGTCGCATGTCGACGTGAGGGTCGATGTCGACGCCGAGAGCGGCGAGGCGCGGATCGAGGCCGAGGCGGCGACCACCGCCGGAACCGGCGTCGAGATGGAGGCGCTGACCGCCTGCTCGGTCGCCGCGCTGACCCTCTACGACATGGTCAAGGGCATCGAGCGCGGCGTCGTCGTCGACCATCTGCGGTTGCTGGAGAAGAGCGGCGGCAAGCATGACTGGCGCGCCGAGTAGCGGACCGCCGCGGGTGGCGGTGCTCACCGTCAGTACCTCGCGGGCGGAGGGGGGCGGCAGCGACGAGTCCGGCGACGCGCTGGTCGACTTCGTCGCGGAGCTGGAGGGGGCGCTGGGCGGGCGCGAGCTGGTCGCCGATGACCGCGAGGAGATCGAAGCCTGCCTGTGTCGCTGGGCCGACGGCGGCGGATGCGACCTGGTCCTCACCACCGGTGGTACCGGCTTCGCCGCCTCCGACGTCACTCCCGAGGCGACCGAGGCGGTGATCGCGCGCCGGGCGCCGGGGATCGCCGAGGCGATGCGCGCTGCCTCCGCCGGGCACACGCCGCACTGGATGCTCTCCCGTGCCACCGCCGGCATCCGGGGTGCCACGCTGATCGTCAACTTCCCCGGCAACCCGAAGGCGATCGCCGAGACCGCCGACGTCCTGCGCCCGGCGCTGCCGCACGCGGTCTCGATCCTCCGCGACGCGCCGACCGCGCACCGCCCGTGAGTAAGGGGCCGCTGGCGCCGGAGGCGGCGCGCGAGGTCGTGTTGTCGGAGGTGGTGCCGACTGGCAGCGAACCCATTCGGCTTGAGGACTGCCTCGGTCGGGTGACTGCGGCGGAGGTGAGGAGCGAGATCGCGATCCAGCCCTTCGACAACTCGGCAATGGACGGCTACGCGCTGCGCAGCGCGGATGCGAAAGGCGAGGGCGAGCGGCTCCGTCTCGTCGGCGAGTCCCGCGCCGGCCACCCGGCCACCGTTGCTGTGGAGGAGGGGAAGGCGATCTGGATCTCGACCGGGGCGATGGTCCCCGAGGGAGCCGATGCGGTGCTGCCGGTGGAGCACTCGCGCGAGGAGGACGGGCACATGCTGCCGGTGCGAGCGGTGAGGCCGGGGGAGAACATCCGCCGCGCAGGGGAGGACGTCGAGGCGGGGCAGGTCTTGCTCGGGCCTGGACAGCAGCTGCGCGCCGCTGAGGTGGCAGTGTTGGCAGCGGCCGGCGTGGCAGAGGTCGAGTGCGCACAGCGCCCCCGCGTCGCCATCCTCGGCAGCGGCGACGAGCTGGTGCCCCCGGGCGAGCCGCTCGGTCCGGGCCAGATCCACGACTCGAACAGCTACGCGGTGACGGCGCTTGTGCGCGAAGCCGGTGCCGAACCCGCCCACGTCGCCCACCTGCCGGACGAGGCAGAGGCGACCCAGGGGGCGATCGCCGCCGCCCTCGACCACGACCTCCTCGTCATCGCCGGCGGCGTTTCGGTCGGCCGCCACGACCACGTCAAGCGTGCGCTCGCCGAGCTTGGCGTCGAGGAGCGCTTCTGGCGCGTCGCGATGCGCCCCGGCGGCCCGACCTGGTTCGGCGTCCTCCCCCGCGAGGACGGCCAGCCGACCCTCGTCTTCGGCCTCCCCGGCAACCCTGTTTCCGCGATGGTCACCTTCCACCTCTTCGCCCGCCCCGCCCTGCGCGCGATGACCGGCCTCGACCCCTTCCCCGGCCGCATCCAAGCGACCCTCGCCACCACTTACCGCAAGAAGCCCGGCAAGGCCCACTACCTCCGTTGCCGCCTCGAGCTCACCGACGACGGCTGGCGCGCCCACCTAACCCGCGAGACCCAAGGCTCCCATGTCCTCACCTCGATGCTCGGTGCCGATGCCCTGGCGGTTATGCCGGCCGAGGCCGAGGAGATCGCCGCCGGCGAGCGGGTCGAGGCCGAGTTACTGCACTAGGAGGCGGCCTGTCCCACCGCGAGCGCCAAGCGCCGGTGGATCACCGCGGCCCGCTCGGCCGACACCACGGCAGGTCGCCGGGATAAGTGACCGGCGAGCATCCGAGCGGGCAGAATCAACACTCCCCGTCGTCGAGCAGGCACTCGGTCAACGATGTAGGCGCGGCTGAAGACAAGCAGCGAGTCGACCTCCATCAGGGTGATCTCTTCCAATGCCTTCTTCTCGGCATAGGCCTGGCTCAACATCTTCGGGTCGAGACGGTCGAGCCAGAGCTTGCCGCCGTGACTCTTCGTCTCGATCGTGAAGATCCCGCCGGGGCCGACGAGGATGTGGTCGATGTTGCCGCGCCCGAAGGAGACGTCGTGGATAACGCACCAGCCCTCCTCCGCGAGGTCTTCGAGGACCTTGCCGACCGCTTCCTCGCCTTCAGCTCCCTGCGACCAGCTGCGGTGGTCGCGCTTGAAGGAGCCGCCGAAGAACCTCTTCCACGACAGTGATTGCGCCTGGGCGCGAGCGTGCTGACCTGCGACTCGTCTCGCTTCTGACTCCATATCCAGGAGCACCTATCGGCCTCGACCGCGTAAGCCTGAGTCGGGCAAGCGGATGTTCTGTTTGATGGAGTGCGGGAATGAGGTCCTCGATATGAAGCTGCTCGACACCAAGCCACTGCATTGCGGCAAGCACGTTGACCTCGTCGCCAAGACTTATCGGCGTGCCGACGGCTCTGAGCAGGAGCGGGAGGTGGTGGAGCATCCGGGGTCGGTGGCGGTGCTGGCTCATGACGAGGAGTTCGCTTATCTGGTGGCGCAGCCGCGGGAGGCGGTGGAGGAGGATGAGCTGCTGGAGATCCCGGCGGGGACTCTGGACCATGACGGGGAGAGCGAGCTGGAGTGCGCGCAGCGGGAGCTGGCCGAGGAGGCGGAGCTGCGGGCGGAGGAGTGGAGCGTGCTGCACGTGGTCTATCCCAGCCCCGGCTTTCTCAGCGAGAAGGTGACGATCTTCGAGGCGACCGGGCTCTCGCCGGCGAGCGGGGAGCGCGATGACGACGAGGAGATCGAGATCGTCCGCCTGGACCTGGCGCAGATCGACGAGGCGCTGCCCGATATCCGCGACGCCACCACGGTGATCGCCCTGCTGTACCTGAAGCAGAAGCTCTAGGTCCCGGGCGGTCCCTCTGCGGCGTTGAGGCGGGCGGCGCGCTTGGTCAGGTAGTTCCGCTCCGGCTCGCTCCTGGTTAGCTCGGCGGCGCGGTTGTACTCGGCGACTGCCGGTCGTCCAGCTTGGCGAGGAGGGAGAGGCCGGCCTGGGGGCCGTCGACCATCGCTGCGGCGATCGCGCGATTGAGGGCGACCATCGGGTTTCCGGTCACCTGCTCGAGCAGGCCGTAGAGGGCGAGGATCTCGCGCCAGTCGGTGTCCTGCGGCCACTGCGCTTTGGCGTGCTCGGCGGCGATCGCCGCCTGCAACTGGTACTCGCCGACGGCGCCGCGGGCGATGGCGGTGGCGAGGATCTGCCGCCCCTCGTCGATCAGCTCCCGGTCCCAGAGCGCTCGGTCTTGCTCCTCCAGCGGAATCAGCTCCCCGTTTGCGTCGGCGCGAGCCGGACGCCTGGCCTCGGTCAGCAGCATCAGGGCGAGCAGGCCGGCGACCTCGGGCTCGTCGGGAAGCGCGAGGTGGGCGATCCGGGCCAGGCGGATCGCCTCGGCCGAAAGGTCGGCGCGGGCCAGCTCGGCCCCGGCGCTGGTCGCGTAACCCTCGTTGAAGATCAGGTAGACGACACGCAGGACCGAGCGCAGCCGTTGCGGTTGCTCCGCCGCGGCCGGCATTGCGAACGGCTCCGGCGATTCCTTGATCGTCTTCTTCGCGCGGCTGATCCGCTGCGCCATCGTCCCCTCCGGGACGAGGAAGGCGCTGGCGATCTCGGCGGTGGTGAGGCCGGCGACGGCGCGCAGCGTCAGCGCGATCGCCGAGGCCGGGCTCAGCGCGGGATGGCAGGACATGAACAGCAGCAGCAGCGCGTCGTCGGCCTCGCGAACGCCGCCGGGCGGGGGAGGCGGCACAGTCGCGGGTTCCTCTGAGGCGAACTCCTGCTCGCGCCGGCGTCGCGCCGTTTCGCTGCGGATGTGGTCGGTCATCCGCCGCGAGGCGACGTGGACCAGCCAGCCGACCGGGCTCTCCGGCAGTCCCTGCGCCGGCCACTGCCTCGCCGCGTCAACCATCGCCTCCTGGACCGCGTCCTCAGCGTCGGCGAAGTCGCCGAAGCGACGGGTGACCGCGGCGAGGGCCTGCGGCGCCGCCTCGCGCAACAGGCCCTCCATCTCCGCGCCTCGCATCGCGTGGTTCCTTTGTAGTGCCATGACCGACTAAGGAACCACGACTTAGTGCTCGATCGGGCCCATCACCTCGCGGACCTCGATCCGCTGTTCGATCGGGCGGCCGCCGGGGCCGGGGGCGGCGGAGCCCCGGGCGGCGATCTCGATCGCCCGCTCCACCGACTCGACGTCGATCATCCGGTAGCCGGCAAGGAGCTCCTTCGACTCCGGGAACGGCCCGTCGGTGACGACCGGGGCGCCGCTGCCGTCAGAGACGACGAACTTCGCCAGCTCCGGCGCCGTCAGTGCCTGTGCCTCAACCAGCTCCCCCCGCTCGGCGAGCTCGGCGTTCAGGTCCTTCTGGAATTTGATGTGCGCGTCGATCTCCTCCGGCGTCCACTCGCTCATCATCGGCACGTCCGCTTCGACGCCCCCGTAGTCCTGCATCAGCATGAACTTCATCGTTGCCTCCTAGCTCGTCGCGCTCCCAAACGGCGCGTTCATCAGTCTGTCGGAGCCGCCCTTTCGTTTTCGACATCCGTGCCCGAGGTTCTTGGTAGCTTGAGTTCAACTCCATGGACCTCGAGCTGCGCAGGGCGATCAAAGCCGCTTTGGATTCGAGCCCCGCCGCGCGGAAGGTCATCCGCTCGATCGCAATGGACGATTCCGGCAAGGGCTCGATCGCCTACGAGCCCGGCGGGGTCGGCATACACCCTTCCGCGCCGGGGTTCGCGGGCGCGACCGCGGCGATCGGCGACGAGGAGCTGGTTCGCGCCTACCTGCTGAGCGCCCTCGCCGGAGAGTTCGAATATGCCGCCGATCCGCAGGTGCTGCAGGTCGAGCAGGTCTACAAGGCCGTGGGCCGCCCCGGCAAGGGCGGCCGCGCGGACGTCCTCGTTCGCCGCCCGCCTGCCAACGGCAATCCCGGCGACGCCTTCCTCTTCGTCGAGTGCAAGTCCCCGGCCGACTACGACCGCGATCTGCAGTACGTCGACGGCCAGCTCTTCCGCCTCTCGCTGCAGGAGGTCCCCCGGCCCCGCTACCTCGTCTATTACACGGTCGAGCTGAAGCAGGGGGAGCTGCGTCCGCGCAGTCTCGTCATCGACACCGAGTCCCACGGCGACTACGAGGCCTGGGACGAAGCCGGGCAGCCGCTGCTGGAGGGCATCCCGAAGCGGTACGGCCGGGCGGTGAAGCGCCGCTTCGGCAACGTCCCCGCACCGACCGCCGACCACCGGCCCCTCGACAAGGCGGTCACCCCGGAGGTCTTCACCCGCCTCCAGGCCGAGCTGCACGACGTCATCTGGGGCGGCGGCGGCACCAACAACAACGAGGTCTTCGTTTACGTCACGAAGCTGATCCTGGCGAAGATCTACGACGAGCGAAAGGCGCCACCGGGCGGGTCCTACGAATTCCAGCGCTTCCCCGCGGAAACGCCGGAGGACCTGACCGAGCGGATGAACGCCCTCTACAGGGACGCGGAGGAAAAGTACCTCGCGCTCACCGAGCCCAGCGGCGGCCCCGCCTTCGACACCTCGCGGATCTCCGCCGAGAAGCTCGCCTTCGTGGTCGGCCGCCTGGAAGGGATCTCGCTGACCGAGAACGTCCACCCCGGCGACCTCCTCGGCGAGTTCTTCGAGCAGATCGTCGCCGCCGACTTCACCCAGACCAAGGGCCAGTTCTTCACGCCGATGAAGGTAGTCCGCTTCGTGCTGGAGCTGTGCGGGGCGGTGGAGGAGGCGCGGAGCGCCATGCTGACCAAGGTCGACGCCGAGGGCCAGCCGCGACTGCCTTACCTGATCGACCCCTCCTGCGGCGCCGGCAGCTTCCTGATCGAGTACATGCGCCAGGTGAGCGGGGCGCTGGGCTCGCCGGAGGCCTGCGACGGCCTCTCCCCGCGGCTGCGCGACTATCACGACCGCTGGTTCGGCGGTTCGGGCAACCGCTGGTCGCAGGACTTCCTCTTCGGGATCGAGAACAACTACGACCTCGGCCTCGCCGCCAAGGTCAACATGGTGCTGCACGGCGACGGCAGCGCCAACACCTGGATCGCCTCCGGGCTGGCGCCGTTCGAGAGCTACGCGAGGGACGGTCGCGACAGCGTGCTCTCGCTGGCCACGACCCGAGGCTGGGAGACGGCGTCCTACAGCGGCCCGCTGAACGAGCGCTTCGACCTCGTCGTCTCCAACCCGCCCTTCTCGCTGCGCCTCTCCCAGGACGAGAAGAACGCCGTCGCCCGCACCTTCACCGAGCTGCCCGCCGCCGTCAGCGAGGCGCTCTTCATCGAGCGCTGGTACCAGCTCCTGCGCCCGGCGGGGAAGTTCTGCTGCATCCTCCCCGAGTCGCTGCTGGACACGCGCGGCAACCAGCGCATCCGCCTCTTCCTCCTCTCCCATTTCCGGATCCAGGCGGTGGTCTCCCTGCCCTATGAGGCTTTCCGCCCCTTCACCAGCACCAAGACCTCGATCGTCCTGGCCGAGAAGCGCAGCGCCGGGGAAACGGCGGCCTGGCGGGCCGCGCTGCAGGCGGTCGAGGCAGAGGAACCGTCCGCCCCCGAGCACGAGCAGGTCGCGGCGGCGCTGGAGCGCCTCGGCTGGGCCGAGGAGGAGATCTTCATGGCCGAGCCGCGCGAGGTCGGCTACAAGCGTCGCAAGAACCTCGCCGACCTCAGCCGTCCCAACGACCTGATCGACGAATCCGGCGAGGGCGGCGACAGCGTCCTCTCCCGCTGGCGCGATCCCTCGCCGGCTCCCGACGCCGTCTTCGGCTTCCGCACCACCCTGGGCGCGGTCGCCTCCCGCCCCGGCCTGCGCCTCGACCCCAAGTACCGCTGGCTCTGGGACTTCCAGGAGGGACTGGTCTTCGGCGACGCCGAGGAGGCACGGCCGCTGGGCGAGGCGCTGCGGATCGTCCGCCTCGGCAAGGTGAGGAAGGGCGAGCTCGCCCAGGAGCGCGAAGTGATCGACCTCGACCAGGTCGAGAGCCGCCAGGCCCTCCTCAGCGAGGAGGTGCCGAAGCTGTATGAGATCGGCTCCGACAAGGTCTCCTTCGCCGGCGCCGAGCTCGCCCTCTCCAAGCTCGAACCGTACCTGGGGAAAATGATCGTCTCGCCCCCGGCCGATGCGCTCGGCTCGACCGAGTGGGTGGGCCTCGAGCGCACCGTCGACACCCCGCTGCTGGTCATCGCCTACGTCCTGCTCCTGCCCGAGCTGCGCGAGGCCTACCGCCGCCTGCAGGCCGGCAAGCGCCACGCCCGCCTGGCCCCCGAGGAGCTCCTCGACCTGCGCGTCGCGATCCCCGGAGGAGAGGAGGCCGAAGCACTTGAGGAGGTCCTGCGGGCGAAGCGAAACGAGATCCTCACTCTGCGGCAGGCAGAGCAGCAGGTGCGCAGCAGCATCGACGCGGCAATCGGCGAGATCAGCCGCGGGAGTGTTCCGGGCGCTACTTATGGGTAGCTTGTGGTTAACCGCAAGACGAGTTCGGAGGCTCACGATGCACAGGGTCCCGGTGGAGTCGAGCATGCTCGACTCGATTGGCTACGAAAAGAACGTTCTGGAGGTCCGCTTCTGCAACGGCGGGCTCTACCAGTACTTCGACGTGCCGGAGTCGGTGCTCTCGGAACTGATGCGGGCCGACTCGAAGGGTCGCTTCTTCAACCAGCGCATCCGCGGCCGCTACCCGTCGGTGCGGCTGGAGCGTCAGGCGGCGCCGATGCGGGCGACGTCGCGTTTCTCCTGATCGCCGCGCTCCTGCTCGGGCTTGGTCTCTTCGACCAGCGCTTCGAACTTGCCGAGCAGCGCCTCCAGCTTCGCCGGTGAGACCGGCGCGGCCTGCTGGGCGAGCGGGCTCTCGTGCGCGCCCGGCGAGAGCTCTTTGAAGGCGGCGTCGATCTTCACCGCGAGCTCCGGGGTCCACTTCACCTGGTGGAGTTTGCGCACCTGGACCTGCCGCGCCTGCCGCTCGACGATGCCGGCGAGGACGTAGACCTCGATCAGCCGCTCGTAGCTCCGGCGCAGATCCAGGACCCAGTGGTCGACTTCCCGCTGGTAGAGCGGGTCGTTGCGCCGCGCCATCGGCTTCAGCTCGCTCTTCAGCCGGTGCCGCAGCGCCTTCAGCCGGTCCATCGGCCCCTTCGCGTTCCAGGGCAGATCCGGGTCGACGACGCCGACGGAGTGGTTGGCGCGGGTCAGCGCCTGGCCGTGGAGCTCGATGCCGAGGGCCTGGGCCTTCTCCTGCAGGTAGTAGACGAAGACGAGATCGTGGGTGAGGACGACGACCTGCCGCTTCTGCGCTTCTTCGGCGAGCCGCTCGGCGACGTGCTCGCGGCGCTGGTGGTCGAGCGAGGAGACGGGGTCGTCGAGGACGATCGCGCTGCGCTCGTTGCTGACCCGCAGCTCGGCGAGGAAGAAGGCGTTCGCGAGCGCCGTCTGCTCGCCGGTGCTGAGGACCTTCGCCACCCGCTCGCGGCCCTCGCTGCGAAGCTTGAACTGGACCGCCGGCTTGCCCTTGCTGGCGGAGGCCTTCAGCTCGACCGCGTCGGCGATCGGGTCGAGCTCCTCAATCTCCTCCGCCAGCGCCTCCCTGAGGCGGGCGGTGATCGCGAGCCGGCTCAGCTCGCGGATCTGATGGGAGATCGAAGCGGTGCCGAGCTCCTGCCGCGCCGCCTCCCGCTTGGCGATCGCCTGCAGGCCGTCGAGGTGAGCGAGGACGTCGGCAAGCGCCTCGCCGACGGTGCGCCGTGCCCGCAGCTCGCGCAGGCGGCGCTTGATCCGGTTGCGCTCCTCCTCGTCGCGGAGCGCCGCGTACTGGTCGGCTTCCGCGGCTTGCGCGGTGGCGTACTCGGTCAGGGGAGCGAGGTCGAAGCGCACCTCCGCCGCCGACTCCGCCTGCCCGGTCGCGATCGCGAGGCGGTCGGCGAGCGCCTCCAGCGCCGCGTCGGCGGGACCCTGCAACTGCTCACCGGCGGTGGCGACGGCGATCTCGGCCGTTTGGATCAACTGCCCCAGGTCCGGAAGACCCTCCAGGTGCTCTGTCAACGCCAGTTCGACCCGCCCCACCTGCTCGCGCAGGTCGCCGGCGACGAACGCCTCGAAGCGGTGCAGCCGCTCGTGCGCCTCCGGCCCCAGACCCTGCTGGCAGAGCGGGCAGGTCGCCTCCGGGTCGTGGTCCGGGAACGAGCCCTCGCCGGCTTCGACGAAGCGCTTCGCCGCCTCCCACATCTCCCGCCAGGCTTCGCCGCCGGTGCCCGGCTGCGGCTGGTCGGAGAAGGCGTCGGCGGCGACCTGCTCGACCGCGGCGGAGGCGCGGGCGAGGCGGGCGCGCAGCTCGGCGATCTCCGCCAGCGTCCCGTCGTCGAGGCGGTCCCAGGCGTCCTGCAGCTCGGCGGCGAGACGGCCGACCGCCTCGGCCCGCGTCCGCGCCACCTCCTCCAGCGCCCGGCTCTGGTCGGCCGCGAAGACCGCCTCGGCTAGCTCCAGCTCGCCCAACTCCTCCTGCTCGGCCTCGCTCAGGTGCGCGAAGCCATCGACTTCCTCCCGCGAGGCCTCGCCCGCTTCGACGTCGTCGAGGAGCGCCGCCGCGGCGGGGTCGTCGACCTCGGGAAGCGGGGGCAGCCCTTCGGTCAGCTCTGTGATCTGCTGCCCCAGCTCGTCCCGCAGCCGGTCCTGCGTCTCGGCCAGCTCTTTCAGTAGGCGCAGCGGCCGCGGCGTGTGCTCGATCATGTTCGACTTCGTCAGGCAGAACTCGGCGCAGCTTGCGTCGAAAGCGGTCATCGCCGAGAGGATGCGCGGCGCTTCCCCGTTCAGGTCGACCTCCACCACCTGCTCCTCGCCGTTGACCAGGAGGACGAATTCGGCGGTCTGCGGCGCGTCGGCCTTACCGGGATCGAAGACGTCGTGCAGCACCTCACCGGGTTCGGCCGCGCGGCAGACCCGCCGGCAGAGGCGGCCGTAGCCGCTCTTCCCCGCACCGTTCTCGCCGAAGACGACGTTGAGGCCTGGCGCGAAGCGCAGCGCCTGGTCGCCGGCGAGCCGGTTGACGTTGCGCAGGTTGCGGATCTCCCGCAGTTCGACGACGCCGTGCTCGGTCTCGTCCGCCGGCAGGTTGCGCAGCTCCAGCGGCCGCAGCCGCGGCGCTCCGGGCTCGCCGCAGAGCACGGCGAGGATTTCCGCCCGCCCCGCCTCGTCGAGCGGGCCGTCGCAGAGCCGCCGCATCAAGCCGCGCTGCCAGTCGGGCAGCTTCAGTGACCAGTTGAAGATCCGCCTCTGCAGGAACACGTCCTGGTCGGTCATCGGCCAAGTCTCTCAGAGCCGCGTCGCGTGGTGGAGACTACGGGCGGTGGAAATGGGCGAAGCAATCGAAGTTGCGAGCAGGAGCGACCGCAAGGC
Source organism: Solirubrobacterales bacterium (assembly GCA_051959815.1). Classification (GTDB taxonomy): domain Bacteria; phylum Actinomycetota; class Thermoleophilia; order Solirubrobacterales; family 70-9; genus VAYN01. The sequence goes on along the minus strand of JBQCEW010000032.1, from coordinate 4,108 downwards.
GGTGCTCGACGCTCTCGCCCGCGCCTTCTTCGACGACCCGGTTGCGATTTGGTCGGCGCCGGCCGACCGCCATCGGCCGGGCGTTCTGCGCCGCTTCTTCGGCGCCCAGTTCGACGTCCGCGTCGGCGAGGAAACCGTCTACGTCGACGCCGAGCGCGGCGGCGCGGCGATCTGGGCGCTGCCGGGCCGCTGGCGCCCGCCTCCGGTCGCCGAGGCCCGCGGCGCCTCGGCCTACGCCCACCCGCGCCACTGGCGGCGGTTCCCCCGGGTCGCCCGCGGGATGCTCGGGATGGAGAACGCTCACCCGCGAACTCCCAAGCACTTCTACCTCGCCACCCTCGGCGTCTCCCCCGAGCGGCAGGGGGAAGGCGTCGGCTCCCGCCTCCTCGCCCCCGTCCTCGAGATCTGCGACAGCGACGGCATCCCCGCCTACCTCGAGTCCTCCAAGTACTCCAACATCGCTTTCTACGCCCGCCACGGCTTCCGCGTCATCGACGAGCACCGCCTTCCCGGCGGCGGCCCGGTCTTCTTCCGGATGTGGCGGGAGCCGCGGTGAGGGAGTTGCGAGGTCAGTCGGCGAGCTGCAGCGCGGTCTCGAGGTCGGTCGCGAAGTCGCCAAGCGGGCGGCCGAAGAGATCCTCGATCGCCCGAAGGCGATTCGTGACCGTGCGGCGATCGATGCCGAGCGCGGCGGCGGTCGAGGAGACGTTCCGCTCGGCGGCGAAGTAGGCGCGCAGGGTTTCCCGCCACGCCACGCCGCCGTCTCGGGCTCTTTCCAGCGGCTCGAGGTAGAGCTGGCGCAACGAGGTGGTCCCAAGGTCGTCGCGGAGGACCGAGGCGAGCACGGCGACGTCGGCATAGCGGATGGTCGACTTGCCCCTGCGCTCGGCGATCGGCAGGGCCGCCTTGGCCTGGCGGTGGCTGAGCCGCCAGCCCACGACTCCCTCCCCGGGCTCGCCGAGGGCGACGACGATCGGTCCCGAGTGGATGTCCTTCAACACCTGCAGCGCCTCCCCCGCCGTGAGCAGGTGCCTGCCGCCGAGCCAGCACGCCCAGGTCGGCTCCTCCTCGCGAGCGTCTACGAGCAGGCGGCGGTCGAGTCTCCTCGCCAGCTCGCCCATCGCCTCCTGGGCCCCCTCGCCTTTTGCCATCAGGGCGAGGTGATGGCCGCCGAGGTCGTAGCCCAGTTCCACCTCGCCGCTGGGCTGCCGGCCGGCGAGCGGCTCCTTGATGTACTCGTGGCGCCACTGCGCGGTGGTGGTCGGCCGGCTTTTCGCCTCGCGGGCGTGCTCTTTACTCACCGCTTCGAGCAGGCGGTCGAAGAGCGTCGCCTGCCTTTGCAGCACGCGGCGGAGGGTCGAGCCCGAGACTTCGATCCGCTCCGCCTCCTCGATCAGGATGTCGCTGCAGAAGGCGTTGCCAGCCGAATAGCGCCGCAGGACCGCGTCGAGGGGCACGTCGGCGCGGGCGGCCAGGCGGGCCGCCGCGAGCACGGGCGACGGGACGTCGGGCGCGCGCCGCTCCCCGAACTCGATCACCTGAGCTGCGTACTCGAGGACCGCAGGGCGATTAACGCGCAGGCTGTCCAGGTACTCCAGATACACCGGATCGGCGGCCTCGCCCGGATCCGCATCCGACTCGACGAGTGTGGCCAGCCCCGCTTCCAGCTCCGAGAACCTGGCGCGCAATCGATTGGCAAGCGCGGCGCAGACCTCGTCGAAGGAACGCTGGGACGCCGAGGCGGCGACCGGTTGGGAGCCGCGCTTGCTCACGCGCTCACCTTAATGGCGGTTCGCCGAAGGTGGTTTCAAACTCGGCCGAGCGTGGTATGACTACTTAATCTTGGGTAGGAAAGGGATTCTCGACTGCTGGCGTAACGCACTCCTTTTGGCGGCGTTCGCTGTGGCCATGCTCGCGCTGGCAATCCCTGGCAGTGCCGCCGCAGCCTCGTTCGAAGCGCACGGGAGCGTCGAACAGGTCTACGCGACGGGCCTCACTCCCGGCGCGCCGGTGTCTCTCTATAACGGCGAAGGCCACGAAGTGGCTAGCAAGGGCGCGAACGAACTGGGCGGGGCGCTCTTCCGCAACGTCACGCCGGGGAGCGGCTACCGCGTCGTCTCCGAAGGGACGGAATCGCCGCCGCTGCAGGTCCTGACCACGCAATCCGCGCCGCCTAGCACGAGCATCTACGAACAGTCGATCCCCTCCAGCGGCTACGGGTACCTGACCACGCGGGACGGGACCAAGCTGGCGATCGACGTCCACCCGCCGCAGGACGTGACGAAGGTGCTGCCCGGGGTCGAACTGCCGCCGCTGCCAAGCGGGCCGACGCCGACCCTGATCGAGTACTCGGGCTACGGGTACGCGAACCCGGCCGGCCCCGAAAACGGGATCTCGATCATCGCCAACCTGATGGGCTTCACCGTGGTCGACGTCAACATGCGCGGCACCGGCTGCTCGGGTGGGGCCTACGACTTCTTCGAGCCGCTGCAGAACCTCGACGGCTACGACGTGGTCGAGACGGTCGCCCACCAGCCCTGGGCCCTCAACCACAAGGTCGGGATGATGGGGATCTCCTACGGCGGCATCAGCCAGCTCTTCACCGCCGCCACCCAGCCGCCGGATCTGGCCGCGATCTCGCCGCTGTCGGTGATCGACAACACCCAGACGACGCTCTATCCCGGCGGCATCCTCAACACCGGCTTCGCGCTCGAATGGGCCAAAGAGCGGGTCCACGACGCCGAAGCCGCCGGTCCGACCAGCGGTCAGGAATGGGCCTACAAACGGATTCAGGAAGGCGATCAGACCTGCGCAGCCAACCAGGCCCTGCATCCCGAAGCGGTCGACCTCCTCCACAAGATCGAAGAAAACAACCACTACAAGCCCGAAGTCGCCGACCCGCTCTCGCCCGTCACCTTCGTCCACAAGATCAACGTGCCGACCTTCATGGCCTGCCAGTGGACCGACGAGCAGACCGGCGGCCACTGCCCGACCCTGGCCGAGCACATGACCGGCACGAAAAAGAAGTGGTTCACCTTCACCAACGGCACCCACGTCGACTCGCTCGACCCGGCGACCTTCGACCGCTGGTTCGACTTCCTCGAGCTCTATGTGGCCAAGCGGCCGCCGATCCTCGCCTCGGCAGCGGTCAACGCCGCGGCGCCGCTGATCTACCAGGAAGCGATGGGCATCCCCGGCGTGACGCTGCCGCCGGACCCGATCCAGTTGCTGCCGACCTACGGCTCGGCGCTGAGCGCCTTCGAAGCCCAGAAGCAGATCCGAGTCCTCTTCGACAACGGCGCCGGCGGGCTCTCACCGGGTCAGCCGTACCCGGGCTTCGAAAAGTCCTTCAACGAATTCCCGGTGCCCGGCACCGAAGCGAAGGCCTGGTACCTCTCGCCGGGTGGAGCCCTCGGCAGCAGCCCGCCCGCCGGCGCGGGCGCCGACGAATTCACCTGGGACGCCAACGCCCTGCCGAAGACCGACTTCAGCGGCGACACCGGCTCCGGCGAAGGCGGCCTCTGGACGGCGACGCCGTCATACCACTGGGAACAGAACCCGCCGGGAAGCGCCGTCTCCTACCTCACCGCCCCGCTCGGCGCGAACACGACGGTGATCGGGGCCGGGGCCGTCAACGTCTGGGTCCGCTCCTCGACCCCGAACGTCGACCTGCAGGCGACGATCAGCGAGGTCCGGCCCGACGGCAAGGAGACCTTCGTCCAGAACGGCTGGGTACGCGGCAACGAGCGCAAGCTCGACGCCGAAAAGAGCACCCCGCTCGAGCCGGTCCTGAGCCTGCGCGAATCCGATGTCGAACCGATGCCGGCCGGCGAATTCGTCCCGGTCACGATCCCCCTCTACTACGAGGGCCACGCCTACCGCGCCGGCTCCCGCATCCGCGTCACCATCGCCGCCCCCAACGGCACCCAACCGATCTGGGCCTTCGACCAAACCGAACCCGAAGGCACCGCCCAGGTCGCGATCGCCTACGGCGGCGAAACCCCCTCGAACCTCCTGCTCCCCGTCGTCCCCGGCCTCAGCGTGCCGACCCCGCTGCCGCCGTGCACCGGCCTGCGCGGCGAGCCGTGCCGAAGTTAGTCAGTCGAAG
>JBQCEW010000031.1:0-3091 GCA_051959815.1 Solirubrobacterales bacterium | reverse complement strand
TTGCCCGGCCCTGCGCCAGACACCGCCCGCTGAAAACGGGAGGCAAACAGAAAGTTGCGGTTGATGAAGAAGCCCGCCGCCGGGATCGAACCGGCAACCTCCTCATTACAAATGAGGCGCTCTCCCAGGTTGAGCTAGGCGGGCGTGGTGGCGATGATGTCCCTAATGGACGTGACGTTCAGGTTCTTGGGGGCCGACGAAGGTAACGTGCTGACGCGGGCGATCGAAGCCGCCTACGGTCAGAGTTACGACGTGCGGTGGGTGTACGACCCCGAGGAGGTAGGACGCCGTATCGCTGGCGGAACCTATGTCTCCTGCATCGCCGAAAGCGCTGCAGGTGAGCTGCTTTGCCACATGGGCATGAGCTTAGCGGCTGCGGGCGATGCGGTCGCCCATTCGGGCCAGGCGGTGACGCTTCCTGCAGCCCGGGGACAGCACCTCTTCACCCGCACCAAGCGCTGGCTGATGGACTGGGCGCGGGAGCGCGGACTGGCCGGCATGTACAGCGAGGCGACCGCCGCCCACCCGTACAGCCAGAAGGCGAACATCGAGCTCGGGGCGCATGAGACCGGCTTCCTGCTCGGCTGGATCCCCGCCAGCGTCAGCAACGACGCCGCCGAGGGGCGGCGCGGGCGCCAGTCGGCGGCGCTCTTCTACACGAAGCTGAACGACGGCCACGAGCGCGCGGTCTACGCGCCGGAGCGGCACCGCGAGATCGTCGCCCAGACGATCGACTTGTGCGAACTGCGCGGAGAGCTGACCGACCCGCCCGCCGAGTGCGAGCTGGAGGAGCGGAGCGAGCTGCACTGCGAGGTCGACCGCGACCATAACCTGGCGCTGCTCACGGTCCACACGCCGGGCGCAGACCTGGAGGAGGCAATCGGCGCCGAGCGCCACCACCTCTTTCACCGCGAGCGCCTCGACGCGATCTACATCGACCTACCGCTGGAGCGGCCGGCGACCGCCCTCGTCGCCGACCACCTGGAGCGCCTCGGCGTCTCCTACTCGGGGATCTTCCCCAACCACCGCACCGACGGCGACGTGCTGCGGATGCAGTCGCTGCACCGGGTCCGAGTCAAGGCCGACGACATAAGCGTCGCCTCGGACCACGGGCGCGAGCTACTCGAGTACGTGCTGTCGGATCTGCCGCAAGCGGGCTAGAGCGCCACCTCTCGCGAGGCGAGGTGAGTCCCGACCTTGCGCTTCACGCGCTGGAGGGCGTTGTCAACGGTCTTGGTGTCGCACTCCAGCCGCTCGGCGATCAGCTCGTAGGAGTGGCCGTCGAGGTAGAGCGAGAGCACCCGGCTCTCCAGGTCCGAGAGCACCCCGGAGACGCCCGAGAGGCAGGAGACGAGGCTCTCCAGCTCTTCGGTGGCGATCACCTGGTTGACCGGGTCGTGGACGCTCGGGCCGGGCAGGATCTCGTCCAGCGTCGTTTCCGAGTCTCCGGCGGCGGCCGGCGTCTGGCTGAAGGAGACGTACTGGTTGAGCGGCGTGTGCTTGTTGCGGGTGGCGGTCTTCACCGCGGTGATGATCTGCCGGGTGATGCAGAGCTCGGCGAAGTTGCGGAAGCTCGACTCGCGATCGGTGCGGTAGTCGCGGATCGCCTTGTAGAGGCCGAGCAGCCCCTCCTGGATCAGGTCGTCGGACTCCCCGCCGAGGAGAAAGTAGGACGAAGCCTTGAGACGAACGAAGCCGCGGTAGCGCTTGACGATCGCGTCGTAAGCGTCTGGTCGTCCCTCCTTGGCGAGGGCGACGAGGTAATGATCATCAAGCTCAGCTTGAGGGTTAGAGCTTGAAGCACGAGCGGTGGCCTGCGCGACCGGCGCCGGCATTTCCTGGGTAGGCGTAGATAGAGCCACAGATCCTTCTCCTTGCTGAAGGGTCGTGGGGCCGCTTACCTCCCCTGGCAGGCGCCCAGTTACAGATGAGCCTCAAGTTGAGGTTCACCCTTATTTGCGGCGGTAGTTTACGTCTTCGCAGAGTTCTGTCAACCCCTAATTTGCGGAAATGCAAACGCCGTTGCGTTTGCAGGGGTCTCAGGTTCGCTGGCGGAGGGCCTCGAAGAGCAGGGCCGTCGCAGCCGCCGACACGTTCAGCGACTCGACCTGCCCTCGTTGCGGAAGGGCGACGAGGCCATCGCAACTGCTGGCCACGCGGGGTCGAAGGCCCTTGCCCTCGCCACCCAGGACGAGGACGGTGGAACCGGTCAGGTCGGTGGACCAGGGGGTCTGGTCGGCCTCGGCGTCGGCACCCCAGATCCAGAAGCCGGCCTCCTTGGCTTCGGCCAGCCAATCAGCGAGGTTGCGGACGTGGGCCACCTCGATGTGCTCGACGGCGCCGGCGGAGGCCTTGCAGGTAGCGGGGGTGATCGCCGCCGCGCGGCGCTCGGGAATCACCACCCCGGCAGCGCCAGCAAACTCGGCCGAGCGGCAGACGGCCCCAAGGTTCCGCGGATCCTGCACCTGATCGAGTGCCACCAACAGCGCCCCCTCCCGCAGCATCCCCCGCGCATCGCCATACGGATAGGGATCGACCTCTGCCACCACCCCCTGATGGTCCGGCGACCCGCAAAGCCGCTCCAATTCCTCCGCCGAAGTCTCCGGCGCCCGCCAAACCCGATGCACCCGCCGCCTCCCCCGCTCCGCCTCAGCAACAGGCCGGCGCCCATAGATGAACTGATTCGCCATCTAAGCCTTAGGGACCAAGCTAGGCCCCTCCGCGGAATCGCGAACCTCCCAGCCCATCTCAGCCAACCGATCCCGCAACTCATCAGCCCGAGCAAAGTCCTTAGCCCCCCGAGCCTCCTCGCGTTCCTGCATCAGCTGCGCCGCCTCGCCGTCGGCCTCGACACCCTCATCTGGCTGAGTAAGGGTGCCGAGGCCGACTACATCGAGCATCTCCGCAAGCGCTTGAGCTGCCTCCCCCCCGTCGACCTCGCCACGATTAGCTTCCCCGACTAGCTCAAAAATCTCGGCCAGAGCCCGAGGCGTGTTGAAATCATCGGCCAGAGCCTCCCGAAACGCCTCGGTCCGAGCGTAGGGGGGGGGGGGGGGGGGGGGGGGGGGGCGGGTTTTGTTCGCCCCAGTCG
>JBQCEW010000030.1:0-4417 GCA_051959815.1 Solirubrobacterales bacterium | reverse complement strand
AGCGAGTGGCGGCAGCCGTAGAGGTTGTCGAACTTGGACTTGGTGACCGAGTCGTTGACGTTGATCGCCGGGAAGAGCAGGTCGCCGGTCTCGGCCAGCTGGTAGAGCCGGTGGACGCCCGTCGTCGTCTCCTCGGTGACGCCCTTGACGTTGGCCGCGATCCTGGTCCAGCGCTGCGGATCCTCCTCGAGCGAGCGCTGCAGCGTCTGCAGGACGATCTTGAACTCTTCCGATTCGGCCGAGCCGGGATCGGGCACCGAGCCCGCCTTCTCGAACTCGACCCCCTTGTGGACGAGCAGCGTCGCGTCGCCGCCGTCGTCGAGGATCATGTTCGGCCCCTGCCCGTCGGGCCACATCAGCGCCTGCTCGGTGCACCACCAGTACTCCTCCAGCGTCTCGCCCTTCCAGGCGTAGACGGGGATGCCGGCCGCGGCGATCGCCGCGGCGGCGTGGTCCTGCGTCGAGAAGATGTTGCAGCTTGCCCAGCGGACCTCGGCGCCGAGGGCGACCAGGGTCTCGATCAGGACCGCGGTCTGCACCGTCATGTGGAGCGAGCCGGTGATGCGCGCGCCCTTCAGCGGCTGCGAGGCGCCGAACTCCTCACGCGTCTGCATCAGGCCCGGCATCTCGACCTCGGCGAGGGAGATCTCCTTGCGGCCGAAGTCGGCGAGACCGATGTCGGCGACCTTGTAGTCCTGGGTTTCGGTTACGGGGGCGGTTCCTGAAGTCATTCGAGCAATGTACCGTGCCGCCCGTGAGCACGCCTGACGAGGAGAAGCGGCTTGCCGCCGAGGCGGCGGCGGAGCTGGTCGAGAGCGGGATGACGGTGGGTCTGGGGACCGGCTCGACGGTCGCCCACCTGCTGCCGGCGATCGCCGGCCGCGGCCTCACCGGGATTCGCTGCGTCGCCACCTCCGTCGCCACCGAGGAACAGGCGCGTGAGCTGGGGATTCCGGTCGAGGAGTTCGACCGCCTGGAGCGGCTCGACATCGCGATCGACGGCACCGACGAGGTGACGCCCGACGGCTGGCTGATCAAGGGCGGCGGCGGCGCCCACCTGCGCGAGAAGATCGTCGCCGCGGCGGCCGAGCGCTTCGTCGTCGTCTGCGACTCCAGCAAGCCGGTCGAGGCGCTGCGCGGGCCGGTGCCGCTGGAGCTGTTCGGCTTCGGCGCCGCCTCGACGCTGTCGCGGCTCGGCTCCGACGTTGAGCTACGGAACGTGCCGCGCAGCCCCGACGGCGGCTTGATCGCCGATTACCGCGGTCCGGGACTCGACGACCCGGCGGCGCTGGCGGCGCGGCTTGAGGCGGACCCGGGGGTGGCGGCGCACGGCCTCTTTCCCCCTACCATGGTTTCGGAGTTGTTCGTGGGCAAAGCCGGGGACGTCGAGAGGAGGAACCTGCAGGGCTGATGGAGCTGGTCGAGCGCGAGAGCGAGCTGGGGGCGCTCACCGCACTGGTCGACGGACTGGCCGAGGGGCGCTCGCGCGCGGTCCTGATCGAGGGCCCGGCCGGGATCGGCAAGACCCGGCTGCTGACCGAGGCCCGGGGCCTCGCCAAGGAGCGGCGCATCGCCTCGCTCGGCGCCCGCGGCTCCGAGCTCGAGCGCGAGTTTCCCTTCGGGGTCGTGCGCCAGATGCTGGAGCCGGCGCTGCTGGCGCGCCCGAACCGGACCGAGCTCTTCGAGGGCGCGGCCGAGGTCGCCGAGGCCGTCTTCGCCCCGCCCGGGACCGAATCGCTCGGCGGCGACGCCTCCTTCGCAGTCCTCCACGGGCTCTACTGGCTCACCCTCGACCTCGTCGGCGACCGGCCACTGCTGCTGACGATCGACGACCTGCACTGGTGCGACCGTCCCTCACTGCGGATGCTGGCCTACGTGGTGCGGCGGCTGGAGGGGATCCCGCTGCTGATCGTCGCCACCCTGCGCACGACCGAGCCGGGGACCGACCCGGCACTGCTGGCGGAGATCGCCCAGGACCCGATGACCGAGCGCATCGTTCCCGGACCGCTGAGCCCGGCGGCGATGCCGGTGCTGATCGAGCGGCGGCTCGGGTCCGCCCCCGACGGCGCCTTCGCCGGCGCCTGCCACGACGCCACCGGCGGCAACCCGCTGCTCCTCGACGAGCTGCTCAAGGGGCTCGCCTCGGAGGGAATCGAGCCGCGCACCGGCCAGGTGGCGGTGGTGCAGGACCTCGGGCCGCGGGCGGTCTCGCGGGCGGTGCTACTGCGGCTGGCGCGGCTCTCCGACGACGACGTCGCCGTCGCCCGGGCGCTGGCGGTGCTGGGCGAGGGCGCCGAGGTGGCGGAGCTGGCGGCGCTGACCGACCTGGGGGAGGCGCAGGTGGCGCAGGCGACCGGCGAGCTGCTGAGGGTCGAGATCCTCCGCCGCGAACAGCCGCTGGCGTTCGTCCATCCGTTGGTTCGGGACGCGGTCTACGACGACCTGCCGCCGGCCCAGCGCGAACTGGAACATCAGCGGGCGGCGCGGATTCTGCGTGAGGCCGGCGCCGCGCCCGAGCGGGTCGCGGCCCACCTGCTGCTGGTCCCGCCGGTGGGTGAGGAGTGGGCGGCGGAGGTGCTGGTTGAAGCGGCGCGCTCGGCGGCCGACAAGGGCGGGGCGGAGAACGCGGTCGCCTATCTGCGGCGAGCCCTGGACGAGCCGCTGAGCGAGGAGCGGCGGATCCGCGTCCTCTTCGCGCTCGGCAAACGGGAGATGGACGTCAGCGGCCTCGACGCGGTCCCCCACCTGCGTGCCGCTTACGAGGGACTGCAGGAGCCCGAGGAAAAGGGCTGGGCCGGCTATGCGCTGGCGCGCACCCTGCTGTTCACCCGTCAGGAGGAGGAGACGGCGGTCCTGGCCCGGCGCGTTGCGGCCGATCTGCCTCCTGGCCTGGAGGACCTGGCGCGGGCGCTGGAGGCGATCGAGCTGGAGAGCGTCTACTTCGGCCGCCCCGCCACCGATGAGCTGGAGCGGACCGAGCGCTACCGCGAGCCGGGCGCGGTCGGTGACGGGCCGGGCGGCAAGATGCTGCAGGCGGTCACCGCCTACACCTGGACCAACGGCGTAGGCCCAGCGGAGAAGTGCGCGGCTCTCGCCCGGGAAGCCCTCGCGGGCGAGACCCTCTTCGACGTCGACAACGGGCTCTTCTGGGTGACCGCGATCGTCGTCCTCATCTACGCCGACCAAGAGGACAGCAGCGACCTCTGGGAGAAGGTGCGGAGGATCGCCCACAGCCGCGGCTCCCTGTTCACTGCGTACACCCTCGACCTCTGGCGCGGCTTCGACCTCCTGCGCAAAGGCGACCTCGAGCAGGCGCAGGAATCACTCGAAGCCAGCCTCGAGGGGATGCTGCTCTGGTCGGGCTCCGAAGCGGCGATGGTGCTCGAGTGGCCGACCGGGTTCCTCGGGCAGATCCACGTCGACCGCGGCAACTACGAGGCCGCCGAAGAGACCCTCGCCCGCATCGACCCGGGCGACCGCTGGGGAGACGGGCCGATCTTCTGGCGCAAGGCGACGATCGAGCTGCTGCTGGCGCGCGGGCGGCCGCAGGAGGCGCTGGAGGTCTGCGACATGCTCGAGGCGCGGCTGGGCCTGATGCAGAATCCCGGCCCCGCGCCGTGGCGGACCCTGCGGGCGCAGGTCCTCGACCGGCTGGAGCGGACCGAGGAGGCGATTGAGCTGGCGCGCGAGGAGATCGAGGTCGCACGCGAATGGGGCACGCCGCAGGCGATCGGACACGCCCAGCTCGTGCTCGGGCAGCTGCTGCGCGATGGAGGGATCGAAGTGCTGGAAGAAGCGGTCGAGACCCTCTCCCGCTCGACCGCCCGGCTCGAGTACGCGAAGGCGCTGCTCGCCTACGGCACCGCCCTGCGCCTCGCCCGCAAGCCGACCGAGGCGCGGGAGCCGCTGCGCCGGGCGCTGGAGGTCGGCAGCGCCTGCAGTGCCGACGCTCTCGTCGAGCGCGCCCGCGACGAGCTCCGCGCCGCCGGCGTGCGGCCGCGCCGCGAGGCCCTCGGCGGCGTCGAGTCCCTCACCCCCAGCGAGCGCCGCGTCGCCACGATGGCGGCCGAAGAGATGACCAACCGCGAGATCGCCCAGTCCCTCTTCGTCACCCCCAAGACCGTCGAGGTCCATCTCTCCAACGCCTACCGCAAGCTGGAGATCCGCAACCGCCGCCAACTCGCGGGAGCGCTGGGAGCTTCCTTGGGAGGTTTGTTGTGGTGGGGCCGTCGATCGTGTGTTTCTTTTGTCGTCATTGTCCCTACAAAGGAACCACGCTTTGCTCTCGTCCCTCGGCGTCTGCCGGAGACGATCGTGGGAGGGTGCCGACGTCCACCGGAGGAATGTTCGGCGACAAACAAAAAGGTTATTTAGGCCGAAGGCCGAGGTTAGATTTCAGCTAAACCGCGGAACGGCG